>JANYBF010000330.1 GCA_025360895.1 Verrucomicrobiota bacterium | reverse complement strand
GCCATCGCCGTCGCCCAGCGTTTGGAGGGGGCGGGCTTTATCGGCTGGTCCATCAAGGACGGCGCACCTCATGTCCATCCGCCGGTGGAGATTTTGGAACGGATGGTGGCACTACGGATTCATCTCGACGACTGCGGATCGGACAATGGGCCGCTCCGCGTGCTGCCTGGCTCGCACCTTCACGGCAAATTGGATGAGGCTCAAATCGAGCATTGGCGGCAGACGACAACCAAAGTCAGTTGCTGCGCAGCGCAAGGCGACGTGCTCGTGATGCGCCCCTTGCTGCTTCATGCTTCGTCTCCGGCAACTTCGCCCTCCCATCGCCGGGTCATTCACTTGGAATACGCTTGCGATGCCCTGCCGAACGGGTTGCGGTGGTTCGAGCAAACGATACAAACGATGAATCTCAGCCTTCAGCCTTTGCCATGAAAGCGCTCCAGCTCGAAAAACCGCAGCAGTTTCGTTTCATCGAAATCCCCGAACCGGCCGCGCCCGGAGCCGGCGAAGCGCTCGTACGCGTTCAGCGCGTCGGCATTTGCGGCACGGATTACAGTGGTTACCTCGGCAAAATGCCGTTCTTTTCCTATCCACGAATCCCGGGCCACGAACTCGGCGTCGAAGTGCTGGCGGTCGGTCCGGGCGTGACGAACGTGCGGCCCGGTGACCGGTGTTCCGTGGAACCGTACATGAATTGCGGTCAGTGTTTCCCTTGTCGCAAGGGCGCAACCAACTGTTGCGAAAATCTCAAAGTCCTCGGCGTGATGATGGACGGCGGCTTGACCGAGCGACTGGTTCTGCCGGCGCGGAAGTTGCATCCGGCCAATAAACTTTCGCCCGAGCAATGCGCGTTGGTCGAAACTCTCGCGATTGGCTGTCACGCGGTGAATCGCGGCAATCCGGTTGCCGGCGAGAACGTGCTCGTCATCGGCGCCGGACCGATTGGCTTGTCGGTGATTGAGTTCGCCAAGCTCTCCGGCGCCAAGACCATCGTGATGGACCTCAACGAGCAGCGATTGGAATTCGTGCGCACGAAAATGGGCGTGCCCGACACGATTTGCTCGAAGGGTGACGGTGCGGAACTGGAGGCCTTGAAGCAGATGACGGGCGGCGCGCTGGCGCAGGTGGTCGTGGATGCGACGGGCAGCAACAAATCCATGGCACACGCGATGACTTATTGCGGCTTCACCGGGCGGCTGGTGTATGTCGGCATCACACAAGCAGAGGTGATATTCCCGCACGCGCCGATCATGCACCGTCGCGAATTGACGCTGCTCGCCAGCCGCAACGCGCTGCCGCCGGACTTCACGCGCATCATCAAGTTGATTGAGGAGGGCCGGATTGATACGCGCCCGTGGATCACGCACCACGCGATGTTTAGTGAACTCATTGAGAAATTTCCCACGTTCATCAAACCGGAAACCGGCGTGATCAAGGCCATCGTGGACATGGAATGAGAAATTTCCCGGCAATTACCATGCAGTCAGTGCCAACCGGCGCGCAAACACTTATCCAGAACCGGCACGCAGGCAATCGTAGCCGCCGACGTGAGGAGGCGGACGATTTGGATCAACTTCACCGCAGAAATCCGCCTCCTCACGTCGTCGGCTACAAGGCAAGCTCTGCGCGGCCCCGGCTGTTCGCATTCCGCCATCTTCATTTTCCATGAAATCCGCAGTCACTATTTCCCTGGTCCCGGAAGCGCGCGGCGGCCCGTTCGTTTTTTGGGATGATCTTGCGGCGAGCTGCCAACACGCGGCGGAGTTGGGCTTTGACGCGGTGGAAGTCTTCCCGCCGGGCGCCGACGCACTGGACGTCGCGAAGGTCGCCCAGCTTCTTGGTGCGCACGGGTTGCAATGTGCCGCCATCGGCACGGGTGCGGGCTGGGTCAAACACAAGCTGCGCCTCACCGACCCGGACGCCGCGGTTCGGCAAAAGGCAATTGGGTTCGCCAGTGAAATTATTGACGCGGCGGGAATGCTCGGCGCTCCGGCCATCATCGGTTCGATGCAGGGTCGGTGGGGTGAAGGCGTGACGCGCGATCAAGCGCTTGGCTGGCTGGGTGAAGCCTTGGCCGTTCTGGCCGAACGCGCTGCGCGTCACGGCGTGCCGCTGCTTTATGAACCCTTGAATCGTTACGAGACGAACCTGTTCAACCGCCAGGGCGAAGCGGCCGCGTTCCTGCGTTCCCTGCGTTCGCAGAATGTCCAATTGCTCTGCGACCTGTTCCACATGAGCATTGAAGAGTCCTGCATCGCGGATGCGCTTCGGGCAGCGGGCCCGCGGGTGGGTCATCTGCATTTCGCGGACAGCAACCGGCAGGCAATCGGTTGGGGCCATACGGACATGACGCCGATCATGGCCGCCTTGCGGGAGATCAATTATACTGGTTACCTTTCGGCCGAAGTTTTGCCGTTGCCGGACAGTGTTTCAGCCGCCCGGCGGTCAATGGAAAGTTTTCGCCGTTGGACGACGGCCTGATACCCTTTTGCCATGCTCAAGCATCAACTCATTCATCCGAAAATCAACGAGGTGCTGGCCCGGGCCGGTCATCACGCACGCATCTTGATTGCCGATGGGAATTATCCGGCCTCGACCAAGAAAGGTCTGCACGCGGAAGTCGTCAGCCTGAATTTGTCACCCGGCGTCGTGACCGTGGCACAAGCGCTTCGCGCGGTGCTCAGTGCCGTGCCGGTGGATCAGGTGAACACGATGGGCATTCCGGCCGACGATGCGTACGCGCAAAAGGGTGAGCCGCCAGTTTGGGAGGCATATCGCCGCATCATCACGGACGCAGGCTTTAAACTGAAACTTGAACCAATCCCAAAGTGGGATTTCTACGAGGCCGTCAATTCGCTCGACCATGTGCTGACGATTCAGACCGGCGATCAGGCGCTGTGGGCTAACGTGCTTTTGACAATGGGTTGCCGTACGGACTGAACCCCAAGTGATGGCGATGCGGATAGACAGCCACCAGCATTTTTGGCAATTCAATCCGGCGGACTACGGCTGGATGAAGCCCGACTGGTCGATCCGACGCGACTTTTTGCCAACGAACCTCGAGCCGGAGTTGCGCGTCTGCAATCTCGATGGCTGCGTGGCGGTGCAAGCCCGCCAAAGCTTGGAAGAATCACGCTGGCTGCTGGAACTATCGAATGGCGCGTCCATCATCCGGGGCGTTGTCGGCTGGGTGGATCTGCGTTCGCCAAACGTCGCGAAAGAATTGGAGGAATTTGCGGACCACCCAAAGTTTGTCGGCGTGCGTCACGTGGTCCAGGACGAGCCAGACGACCAGTTCATGCTGCGGGAAGATTTCCAACGTGGCATTGCCGTGCTGCGCCGCTTCGGGTTGACCTATGATCTGTTGATTTTTCCCCGACAGTTGCCCGCCGGGATTGCGCTGGCGCAAAAATTTCCCGAACAGCCGTTCGTGCTCGATCATCTGGCCAAGCCACCGATCAAAGACGGCGCGCTGTCGCCGTGGGGCGAACAGATCCGGGAACTAGCGAAGCTGCCTAATGTTGCCTGCAAGGTATCCGGCATGGTCACCGAAGCGGTCTGGCAAAACTGGCGGGCGGACGATTTCAAACCCTATCTCGATGTGGTGTTCGAGGCATTCGGACCGGATCGGCTGATGTTTGGTTCGGACTGGCCGGTGTGCCTGCTCGCCGGAAGTTATGAAAGAGTCTTCGGACTCGTGCAGAATTACGTGAGCCAATTTGGAACAGACACCGAGGCAAAGTTCTTCGGCGCCAACGCGGCCCGATTCTACGGGCTGACTTAACCGGACTTTCCGGCGCGGCGCTTTGATTTCCTTGCCGCTCCGCGATCCATCCCGTCCACGAACTTCTGCATGGCGGCTTCCTGTTGCTCGATGGAGGCGACGAGTTTGAACTGCGTGCGGCAGCGGTCGAGATTGTGGTCCGGCCGATGGATGCGGAAATAGGTGTCCCCGCTCAGAAAGTCGGTCAAGAACCGCATGCCGATTTCAAACGTGATGAGCTTGCCGGAGAAAGCCATCAGGGATTTCTCGGCCGGGGTCAGAAACGCGCCCGCAGTCGAAAGATAACCCTCCGCAAGCTGCTTGAAGATGGGCAGGTGCATTTTGACCTGCGACAAGTCGAGCTCGTCTTCAAGAGTGGGACTGGTGGTCGTCCGCACCATGTCGCCAAAATCGTAAAGCGCGCAACCCGGCATGACGGTGTCAAGGTCCACCACGCATTTGGCTTCGCCGGTCAACGTGTCGAGCATCACGTTGTTGAATTTGGTGTCGTTGTGCGTGACGCGTTCCGGAATCGTTCTTTTCGCCATGGCATCGAGGATCACGTCCACCACCGATTCGTGTTTGAGCGCGAACTCAATTTCAGCTTTGGCGTCCTTTGCGCGGTTGTAATGATCCTTCGCGATGGCTTGTTGCAGTGCGCCAAAACGTTTTCGTGTGTTGTGAAACGCGGGAATCGTTTCGTGCAACCGGCCACCAGGCAGGTCCACGAGCAGGCTTTGGAACTCACCGAACGCGCGGCCAGCTTGAAACGCCTGCTCCGGTGATTGCACCGCTTCCAGCGATTGCACGCCTTCCACGAAAACAAACGTGCGCCAGAATTCCCCGTCGCGGCCGACGAAATGGGATTGCCCGTCGCGCGTAGGGATGACGATCAGCGAGCGGCGGGTGATGTCTCGGCCCCCGGCGGCTTCGAGCTTGCGCCGGATATGCGTCGTGACGCGCAGGACATTATTCATCACGGCGACGGGATTCTTGAAAACACCCTTGTTGATTTTCTGGTGGATGTAGCGGACGCGCATCCCGCCCTGGTCGTAGGTGGCGGAGTAGGTTTCGTTAATGTGGCCGATTTTTAACGTTTCGGCATGCAGAATCTCGCCGTAAATCTGGAACTGCCGGGAAATCTCCTGAAGTTGTTTTTCCTGATAAGCCATAAGCGGGTGGTGTTGTGTGGTTAAATTGTGCGCGGGCATTCGTCTTGAAGCAACGTGAAACTGCCACCGGCGGCCCAACTAGCGGACATGATATTCAACTTCATGCAACCACAATCAGCGTTGTTGCGGGATGGTACATGGGCGGCTAGAGTGTCAGCGTGAACGTATTGACGAAACAGGAACAACTGGTGCTCTGCACCGTGTTGGGTCTGTTACTCATGGGCTGGGCGGTGAAGACGTACCGCACGGCGCATCCGACCACGGCCCGCGTTCAATCCGTTGCCCCTTGATATGCAAGAACTGACTTTCGAGACCACGCTCGCCTTGATCCTCGCTAAAGACCCGCGCTATCAGAGCGAGGCGTATCTGTTTGTTAAGGATGCGCTGGATTACACGCAAAAGCTCGTCATCAAGCCGAGCCGCGACGAGATCCGCCACGTCTCCGGCCAAGAGTTGTTGGAAGGCGTCCGCGCGTTTGCCCTGACGCAGTTTGGCCCGATGGCACCGACGGTGTTTGAGGAATGGGGTATCCGGCGCTGCGAGGATTTCGGCGAAATTGTTTTCAACATGGTCGAGATCGGCGCGCTCGGGAAGACCGAGAAGGACAGCCGCGCGGATTTTCAGAACGGTTACGATTTCGACGAGGTGTTCCGGAAACCGTTCCGGCCTGCGCAACAACATCGGCCGGAGGCAACGCCAACGGCCACTTGACCGACAGGCCGCGCCGCGCCCCATAATACTCGCGTTACAACCCGATCCCATGAGCAATAAACAAATTGTCGCCGACTTGATGACGCGCCTGCCGGAAGAAGCCTCGTTGACCGACATTGCCCGCGAGATCGAATTCATCGCCGGAATCCGGGAGGGATTTGCGCAACTCGATCGTGGTGAAGGCACGTCCTTGGAAGAGGTGGAGAAGCAAATGCCCTCATGGATTTCAAAGTAATTCTCGCGCCGCGCGCCATCCAGGATTTGCAGGAAATTGTCCGTTACATATCCTTTGACAATCTGGCCCGGGCCGAAAGCTTCGGTCGAGAATTGATCGGCAAAACCCGGCTGCTGGCTTCGTTCCCCGAAATGGGTCGGGTAGTTCCCGAGGTCAATGATCCGAGCATTCGGGAAATCATTCACAAAACCTACCGGATCGTTTACCGCGTCAGTCATCCTGAGCGCCGGATTGAAGTTTCGCGATTCTGGCATGCCGCCCGCGGCACCCCAAACCTCTGATCTTTCAAGGCAACCAATCACACTTATGAATGACATCCCCGCCCTCCCACCCAGCGTGAAAATTACCACGCTCGAGAATGGTCTCACCCTGATTGTCCGGGAGGATCACAGTGCGCCGGTCGTTTCGGTGCAGGCATGGGCGATGGCGGGAAGCATCCATGAAGGGCGCTGGCTGGGCGCGGGCCTGTCCCACGTCCTGGAGCACATGCTGTTCAAAGGCACGACCACCCGGGCCGGCAGCCGGATTGATCAGGAGGTGCAGGAGGCCGGCGGTTACATGAACGCCTATACGAGTTTTGATCGCACAGTGTATCACATTGACGTGCCGAATACCGGCGCGCGCGTGGCGATTGATATTCTGTGCGACATCATGCAACACGCATCGCTGCCGCCTGACGACCTCGCCAAGGAACTCGACGTCATCCGTCGCGAAATGGACATGGGCCAGGATGATCCCGGTCGCCGCTCCGGCCGCCGGCTGTTCGAGACGGCTTACACCAAAAGCCCGTATCGTTTCACCGTCATCGGCTATCTCGACATCTTCAACGAACTCAAGCCCGACGATATCCGCAGTTACTACACGGAGAAATATGCGCCTAACAATGTTTTCTTCCTCGTCGTCGGCGATGTGAAGCATGACGAAGTCGTGGCGCAAATCCGTGAGGCCTACGCCAAGGCGAAAGCCCGGTCGCACCCTTCTTTGGTATTGCCGGCGGAACCGCGCCAGACCGCCGCGCGCGAAATCATCGAGGAAGCCGCCATTGAACTGGGCCATCTCCATTTTGCCTGGCACATTCCCGACGTGCGCCACCCCGATGTGGCGGCGCTCGATGTCCTTGCCGTGTTGCTGGGCAGTGGTCACAGTTCACGGCTGTATCAGGAAGTGCGCGAGAAGCAGGGCGTCGTACACCATGCTGACGCGTGGACGTACAATCCCGGCAACCCTGGACTCTTCGGCTTGAGCGCCGTGGTGGATGCCGACAAGTTCGAACCTGCCCGCGCCGCTCTGCTGGCTGAAATCGAGAAATTGAAACACGCGCCGGTGTCCGAGGCCGAACGGCAAAAGGCCGTGAAACAGTTCATCAGCGCCACGCTGGCAACGCGCAAGACCATGCAGGGCCAGGCGCAGGACCTGGGCGGAAGCTGGTTGGCCACCGGCGATTTGAATTTCTCGCAGCGCTATCTGGCAGCCGTGAAGCGCGTGACCCCCGTCGACTTACAGCGGGTCGCCTGCGAATATCTCACCATCGAGAACCGCACATTGTACGCGTTGCTGCCGAACGGAACCTCCCCCAAATCATCCGCCGCCGTCGAAGTAAATAGTGAGCAGGCCATTCAGAAGTTTACCTTGGCCAACGGTCTCCGCTTGCTCGTGAAGGAAGATCATCGCCTGCCGTTCGTGGAATTGCGCGCCGTGTTTCAGGGCGGCGGGCTGGCCGAGAGCGCCAACAATAGCGGCATTACGCAGCTCCTCGCCCGACTGCTGGTCAAAGGCACTCCGACGCGGAGTGCGGAACAGATCGCCAACGAGATTGAATCCGTCGGCGGCAGCCTTGACAGCTACGGCGGCAACAACAGTTTTGGTGTGAACGCCGAAGTATTGAGTTCGGATTTTGCAACCGGGCTGGGCCTGATGGCAGATGTGATGCTGAATCCAACTTTCCCCGCGCCACAACTGGAACGTGAACGCGAGGTGCAACTGGCCGGCATCCGTGCCCAGAAGGACGAGATGCTCAAAAGCGCGTTCAAGACGATGCGCCGGGGATTGTTTGGTGAGGCTGGTTATGGTTTGGATCTGCTCGGCACCGAGGAGACGCTGGCGAAACTTGACGCTCCCAACGTGCAGGCGTTTTACCGGAAACTCGCGACGCCGGACAATTGCGTCCTCGCCATCTATGGCGATGTGAACACGGCGGAGACAAAGGCCGCCGTGGAGAAAGCGTTTGGCACTTGGCAGGCAGCCCCGGCTGCCATCGCCTTCGGACGCCAGACGCCGGAATCCAAACTCGCCGACGGAATGCGCGTCACCGAAACGCGCGACAAGAAACAGGCGGTCGTCGTCATCGGTTTTCCCGGTACGACGCTTGACGCGGCCGACCGACCGGCATTGGAGTTGTTGCAGGAGGCGTGCAGTGATTTGGGCTCACGTTTATTCCTGCGCATCCGCGAGAAACTCGGCCTGGCCTATTACGTCGGCGCGCAAAATGTCCTGGGGGTGGTGCCTGGTTACTTCGCATTTTATGCCGGAACCGAGCCGGAGAAAGCGGCGCAGGTTGAGGCTGAAATGTTGAAGGAAGTCGAATTGCTTCGCACAGAATCCCTGACGGCGGAGGAACTCCACCGTGCCAAAGCCAAAATCATCGGCCAGCGAAAGATCGGGCGGCAGGACCTCGGGGGCGTGGCTACGGCGACCGCGCTCGACGAACTTTACGGACTCGGCTTCGGCTACAATGATGCCGAGGATGCTAAGATCGAAGCCGTCACGCTCGCCGAAGTGCGCGCCGCCGCGCAAAAGTATCTGCGACCCAATGCCGCGATTATCGCGGTGATAAATCCTGAACCCCAGCCCGCTGCAAAGTCTGGTGGTGGCGCGGTGCCAGCATGACTTGGTT
>JANYBF010000267.1 GCA_025360895.1 Verrucomicrobiota bacterium | reverse complement strand
CTACGGCCGCGTCTTCGTGGGTCACAACGGGGCGCAGTCTTACTATGCCGCCCGAGGCTTCCGTGGCTGGCTGAGGGTTTAATCTCGAACACGGATTAGTTTGGACGGCGCAGCAGCGCCGCCCTACCAGCATTGCCCGTGCGGCTCGCACTTTTGACGTAAACTTCGCGCCTCGTGATGCACTGCGTCCTTAACCTTGACTCCTGAATTCAATCCTCATCAAATGATGTCACTCGAACATAAACCCGCTTATGAACATGCTTCGCTCAGCCGTTCTCGGAATCTTTTCCGCCGTAGCTTTGGCGGCCAACGGACAGGACACCAAGCCACCGGTGCGGGTGGCGATCGTCGGCTTGAGCCATGATCACGCGAATGGCTTTTTCCCACGGTTGCGCGATCGCCCGGATGTGGTGCTGGCCGGGGTGGTCGAAACCAATCGCGCCTTGATCGAGATTTATGCGCAGCGGTTCAATCTCAGTTCCAATCTGTTTTACGCCAGTTTGGACGATCTATTTTCGCAAACGAAGGTTCAAGCAGTGGCCACGTTCACCAGCACGTTCGAGCATCGCGTGGTAGTGGAGCGCTGTGCCAAGGAGGGGGTGGATGTGATGATGGAAAAGCCGCTGGCAGTGAACATGGAACATGCGCGAGCCATCGAAGCGTCGGCCAAGCGCGGGAACATCCAGGTGTTCGTGAATTACGAGACGACGTGGTATCCCGGCAATCGTGCCGCGTATGAAATGGTTCACGACCGGAAGGAAGTCGGCGAACTTCGCCGGATCGTGGTACACGACGGGCATCGCGGGCCGAAGGAGATCGGTTGCTCGACCAATTTTCTCGCGTGGTTGACGGATCCGGTGCTGAACGGTGGCGGGGCGCTGAATGATTTTGGCTGTTATGGTGCGGACCTGGCGACGTGGCTGATGGATGGGCAACGGCCCGTGTCGGTTGAGGCCATGACGCAGCACATCAAGCCGGACGTTTATTCCAAGGTGGAGGATGAGGCAACGATTGTGGTCACCTATCCGAAAGCGCAGGCGATTCTCCAGGCGTCCTGGAACTGGCCATTCGACCGCAAGGACATGGAAATTTATGGGCGCACGGGTTACGTGCTGGTGCCGCGCGCGAACCTGCTCCGCGTACGATTGGCAAACAACAGCAAGGAAACCGAAATCACACCAGCAACCCTCACGGGGTCAGAAGCCGATCCAATCTCTTATCTCGTCGCCGTGGCGCGGAAGGAGATCGTTCCCTCGGGCTTGTCGTCGCTGTCCGTCAACATGACGGTGGTTGAAATCCTTGACGCCGCGCACGAATCCGCGCGGACAGGGAAACGGATTGACCTCAAGGCGAATTAGAACGCTGACCGCTCGTTGCCCCTGGAATCAGGCCCGAGCCTACGCAATCTTCGTGCGGCGGAGAGAGGGCTGCCGCCCGCCAGCTAAGATTTGCAGTTGGCGAATGGGTTTGAAAGATTACATCGCTCGCGGAATTGGGTTGCCAGTGACGGCAGCACTCCACCAGTCCTTATGGAATTGCGTCAACAACAACCAGGCAATGAGGCCGGATCATCATTGGTAGTCCGTGGTCCAAGACCGTTGCTCAATGCGGTAGAGCGAAGGCAAGCCAGTGAACGCGCCGGCCGTTTCAATGGCGGATCGAAGTGCAATGACAGCTCGCCGAATCGTTCCGGGTTCACTTTGATTGAACTGCTGGTGGTCATGTTGCTGCCGGCGTTGAGCCGGGCCAAGGGCAAGGCCCAAGCGATCCACTGCCTCAATAACCTGAAACAGCTTAACACCTGCTCGTATCTTTACACCGGCGACAGCAATGATCAGTTGGTCATGAACAATCCCTTTGCCACCACCCCGGATACGTCTTGGTTGACCGGCAATATGAGCGACCCGGCCCAAGCAACCAAGACGAGATTGATCCCGATTGGCTATCTGTGGAAATACAACAAGTCTCTGCCCATTTATCATTGTCCGAGCGACAAGACGATGGCGGGTAACGTCCCCAAGGTTCGCAGCTATTCATTGGGCGGCCAGACGGGCAGCACCGATAATACCCAAGGCAAACCCTGAGATGGGCAACGCGTGCTGCTGGGGAATCCGGGCTATCCACCCAACATGAAGTTCACGCAGATCACTAAACCGCCGCCCTCCCAGGCGTTGACGTTTGTGGAGGAAAGCGAGTTGCCCATTGATGACGGTTTTTACTTTATCTGGCTGGCCAAGATTGACGGCACGCCCAATGACATGTGGGGCAATCTTCCGGCCCTCCGCCGCCACAACAATAACGGCACCTGCTTTTCTTTCGCCGATGGACATGCGGAGATTTGGCGATGGCGCGATCCGCGAACCACCGATCCGGCCACCAAGCCAAATGAAGCCCAAGCGGGTAACCTGGACATCCGCCGAGTGCAAAACGCCTATGCCATTCGCTAATCACGCAAAGCCACCGCTAGTACGTTGAGCGAACCGCAGATCAAAAACGGAAACAAAAAAGCCCGCTCAGGTGAGCGGGCTTTGTGAAATTTACCGTCGTTTACTTCGACTCGGTCTTCTTTTTGTCGTCGTCAACGGGGGTCTCAGCCGGCGCGGCGGTGACGACTTCGTCCACCCATTCGAGGATGGCCTTGTTCGCGGCGTCGCCGGGGCGTTGTTCCAGCTTGATGATCCGGGTGTAGCCACCGGTGCGGCCTTTGAACGCCGGCGCAATATCTTCAAACAGGATGCGGATGACATCTTCTTGGAGTCGCCATTTCTGGCGTTCCGCCTTGCTGAGGGCCACGGTCGGACCGTGCGTGTGCAGCTTGGCGGTGGCCAGACGGCGGGCGTGAAGCGTGCCCCGCTTGCCGAGCGTGACGATCTTCTCCGCCACGGAACGCGCGGCCTTGGCCTTGGCGAGCGTGGTAGTGATCCGCTTGTGCTTGATCAGACTGCAGACCATGTTGGCGAGCATCGCATTCCGATGCTCGAACGTTCGGCCCAACTTGGCGGTTCGTTTAAGGTGTCGCATAAAATTACGCCGCGGGGGCGGCTTCTTCTTTGGGCCCTTCCAGCAATCCGGGCTCGAAGGCCATGCCCAAGGCCAGACCAAGCGCGGTCAGCTTGTCCTTGATCTCGTTCAGCGACTTCTTGCCGAAGTTGCGATACTTGAGCATCTCGGCTTCGCTCTTCATCGCAAGCTGACCCACGGTGGTGATATTGGCGTTGTTGAGGCAGTTCGCAGCGCGGACGCTCAGTTCGATTTCGTTGACGCTCATGTTGAGGAGCTTCTTCAACTTCATCTTCTCGTCGTCCTGCTTATCCACAGTCTCTTCGAACTCAATGGCGTTCTTGTCGTAGCCGACAAACACGTCGAGGTGATGCTGCAAAATCGCGGAAGCCTGGGTGAGGGCATCGTCGGGCGTCATCCGGCCGTCGGTCCAAAGTTCCACGACGAGGCGATCGTAATCGGTGCGTTGACCAACGCGCGCAGCTTCGACCGCGTAGCGCACGCGGATGACCGGCGAGAAGAGGGAATCAATCGCAATCACCCCGATCGCCTGACCGGGTTTCTTGTTCTCGTCACCAGGGCAGAATCCGCGGCCCACCTGCACTTCCAGCTCCATCTCGAACTTCTTCTTCTTGTCGAGAGTGCAGATAATTTGATCCGGGTTCACCAGTTCAATGTTCTGATTGACCTGGATGTCAGCCGCCGTGACCTGCCCTTCCTTGTTCGCGGAGAGCAACAAGGTTTGCGGGTCGCGGGTGTGCGCCTTGAACTTGACTTTCTTGAGATTGAGAACGATGTCGGTGACATCTTCCACCACACCTTCGATCGCGGCAAACTCGTGCATCGCCCCGTCAATCTTGATGGAGGTGATGGCCGCGCCTTCGAGCGAACTGAGGAGCACGCGGCGCAGGGAGTTGCCGATGGTGTGGCCGTAACCGGTTTCAAACGGTTCGGCAATGAACTTGGCGTAGATTTCCGTGGCGGTTGACTCTTCCTTGGTCAACCGTTTGGGCATTTCGAATCTTCCGAGACGTACTGGCATTGGTTTCTTTCGTGCAATTTTAATCTGGCCGCGACCGGTTCATTCCCGCGGCGGTCACGGCCCATGTAATTGCGTTGGTCCCGCCGGGCGGGACAGGTTTTTACTAGCGGGAATAAAATTCGACGACGGTCTGTTCGTTAGCAATCGGATTGATTTCTTCGCGCGTCGGAATCCGCATCACGACGCCTTTGAACTCATCCTTGCTCACCGACAGCCAGTCCGGTATAGCGCGACTGGTGGACAACTCAAACGCCTTCGTTGCCATCTGGCGCGACACCGTGTTGTTCTTCACGGTAATGGTGTCGTTCACTTTCAAGGCGTAGGACGGAATGCCAACCTTGCGGCCATTCACTTGAATATGGCCATGCGCCACCATCTGGCGGGCCGCAGCCCGGGTGGTGCCCAAGCCGAGGTGATGCACCACATTGTCGAGGCGCGTCTCCAAAATCTGCAACATCAGTTCGCCCGTGACGCCGCGGCGCTTGAGCGCTTTCTGATAAACGCCGCGGAACTGGCGCTCCATCAAGCCGTAGTAATAACGTAGCTTCTGCTTCTCGACGAGGGCGGCCCCGTAATCGGTGAGCTTGCGGCGGGATTTGGGGCCATGCACGCCCGGCGGATAATTGCGGCGTTCGAGATACTTCGACGGGCCGAAGATCGGGATGCCGAATCGTCGGCTAATACGAACACGAGGTCCTTTGTAACGAGCCATGGTCTAGTAGGTGTTTGAGAGTTGAGGGTTGACGTCTTACACGCGGCGCTTCTTGCGCGGACGGCAGCCGTTGTGGGGCACGGGCGTAACGTCCTTGATGGTGGAAATTTCCAAGCCGATGGCCTGCAATGCGCGAATGGCGGATTCGCGACCTGAGCCCGGTCCTTTGACGCGGATTTCAACTTCGCGCATGCCATGCGCCATCGCCTGACGGGCGGCGTCCTGGGCAACTTGTTGCGCCGCGTAGGCCGTGCTCTTGCGGGAACCCTTGAAACCAACGCGACCGGCAGCCGACCAACCGAGCAGGTTGCCGTGCATGTCGGTGATGGTCACCTGGGTGTTGTTGAAAGTGGCCAGGATGTTGGCAATGCCAACAGTGATATTCTTGGCGTGCTTGGCCTTGACGATCTTCTTGGCATTGACGTCCTCCCCGAGCAACTCGGCGGCCGTGGGGGCCGCAGCTGCGACGAGCATCTCGGCGGGTTTGGGTGCGTCGGCGCCAGCGCCAGCGGGCACTTGTTTCTTCGCGGGCTTGACCGCATCAGCTTTTCCGGCGCTTTCCGCCTTGGCTTCTTTGGCCGGCGGGGTTTTCTTTTTAGGTTCTTCAGCCATACAAAATTATTTCTTAGTGAATGCCAGCTTTGGCGTCCGGTTTACGCTGCACCCCGACGGTCTTGCGCGGCCCCTTGCGGGTACGGGCGTTCGTTTGGGTGCGCTGACCACGGACCGGCAGGCTGCGAATGTGGCGAATGCCACGATAACACTTGATGCCTTGTAATCGCTTAAGGTTCATGCCCAGCTCGCGGCGAAGATCGCCTTCGATCACGTACTTGCCGTCTTGAATCGCGTGAACGATTTGGGAAAGCTGCGCTTCGGTCAGATCTTTGGCGCGGATTGATCGGTCAATGTTGGCGCGCTCGAGAATCTCGATCGCGTTAACCGGTCCGATGCCGTAGATATAACGGAGCGCAATATCAATGCGTTTGTTCGGTGGTACTTCTACCCCAATGATGCGTGCCATAAATTAGCCTTGCCGTTGTTTGTGGCGCTTGTTCGTGCAAATAACACGAATGATGCCCCGGCGACGCACAATTTTGCAGTGCTCGCACAGTTTTTTTACCGACGCTCGAACTTTCATGCTTAATTCGTTTTCTTTGCTACCAGCAACCGCCCCGTTGACAAATCAAACGGCGTCAATTGCAACTTCACTGTTTCCCCCGGCGTCACGCCGGTAAATTCTTTTCTCGTTCGCTCGGTGGCAAACGCCAGCAACCGATGACCGTTGGCCAGTTCGACCTGATATGTCCGGTCGGACAGGACTTCGATCACGCGACCTTCAACTTGGAAGGCGTCTGGGCTGGCCATGTCAATATCTCCGGATGACCTTCCGTGATCAAAACGGTATGCTCAAAATGAGCGGACAGTGAACCATCTTGCGTCACCACTGTCCAGCCGTCTTTCAAAATTTTCACGCCAGGCCGGCCCGCGTTCACCATCGGCTCAATGGCGATGGTCATGCCCGGTCGTAACCGTTGGTTGCTCTTGGCATCCACAAAATTCGGCACCTGCGGCTCTTCGTGGATCGTCCGCCCGACCCCGTGCCCAACGAATTCGCGCACCACATTGTACCCGTTACCTTCGACATAAGTCTGGATCGCGCGCGAAATATCCGTTACGCGATTTCCGGCCTTCGCCTGTGCGACCCCTTCCGCCAGCGCCTGCTGAGTCACATCCATCAACCGCTGCGCCGCCACCCCGCAACCACCCACGGCAATTGTTCGCGCCGTATCTCCAATAAACCCTTTGTAAATCACCCCGCAATCCACGCTCACAATGTCGCCAAAGCGTAACTGCCGGTCATTCGCCAACCCGTGAACCACCTCGTCGTTGACCGAAATACATATATGGCACGGATACTTTCGATAACCTAAAAACGCGCTCTTTCCGCCGTGGTGGCGAATCCGCTCCGCGGCAAACTGATCCACCTGCCGGGTTGTCACTCCCGGTTTGACGAACGCCGCAACTTCTTCCAACACGGTCGCGGCGACGGCTCCGGCGGGCCGCATCTGCTCCAAATCACGCTCGGTCTTTAGGATGATCATTTTCGCAGCCTCTCCCGCCTAACCTTATTCTGTTTCCTAAATGAAAAGGACCGAGATTAGAATATGACCAGCTATCTAAATGCGCCCGCGCATCTTGCCCTTCTTCAGGAAGCCGTCGTAATGGCGCATCAACAAATGTGATTCAATCTGACGCATCGTATCGAGCATCACCCCAACCGTAATCAACATGCTCGTGCCGCCGAAAAAGTCAGTTACGGTGTGCGGAATCTTCATCGCGTTCTGCAAGATAATTGGCAGCACCGCGATCAGGGTCAGGAAAATCGCGCCCGCCAAGG
>JANYBF010000265.1 GCA_025360895.1 Verrucomicrobiota bacterium | reverse complement strand
GATTTGATCCAGAACGGGTGGAAGCTGACACCGCTCAACAGAAAGACATACGTCACGCCGCGTTGGAAGGTGAACGCCGGGTTGGACTGCCCATTGATGGTGTAACTAATGCCGTTGCCGCCGGTAACGCTATTGGTTTGGGCCCAAACGCGAGGCGTTGTGCTGACTAGAACCGCCAGCAGGATCGTCAGCCGCCGGTATGAATTCTTGGTCCTAATTGTTGTCGTCGTCATGGTTTGAAATGTTCCTATCAGACATGTGAGCTTTCAGCACGCTATTTGTTCCCGCGCCCGGCGGTTTTCCCTAAAAATCCGGCCGCTTCCGATGGCGGCACCGGTGGCGTTGATCAAAGTGTAATCAATGATGCTGAGTGAACGGGTCGGAACCACAAACGTAGCGCCTGACATTTCTTTCGGGCGCCGCCAAACTAGCCGCCGTGAAATTCTCCGCCGGGCTTGGGGCAGTTGCATTGGGAGTTCTGGTCGCCGCCTGTCGGCGCGAAGCCAGCGATCCCACGCCGGGCGGCAACTCAACCGCGACAAATCGGTCCTTCGTCGCCCAAGGAACGGTGCGCAAGCTGTCGCCGAACGATCAAGCCGTGGTCATCGCCCACCCCGCCATCTCGAATTACATGCCCGCCATGACGATGTCGTT
This sequence comes from Verrucomicrobiota bacterium, assembly GCA_025360895.1. Taxonomy (GTDB): domain Bacteria; phylum Verrucomicrobiota; class Verrucomicrobiia; order Limisphaerales; family JADLHS01; genus JADLHS01. Next base: position 4,321 of record JANYBF010000265.1, on the reverse strand, counting down.
CAAAGTCCGGCAATCGAACGAGCTGGCCGGGTTGAGGGTGGGCGATGAAGTCAGCTTCCGGCTGCTGGTCAACGCGGAGGAAAGCTGGATTGACCAGATTGTAAAAACCGGAAAGCGGGCCGCCGTGACTGACGCGGCCAGCGGCGGCCCGGCGAGCAATGCCGTCAAGACCGCGACGAGCCGTCATGCGTTGCTGGATTACCCATTCACCAACCAACTGGGGCAGGCGGTCAGTTTGAGTCAGTTCAAGGGGCAGGCGTTGGCGATTACTTTTATCTTCACCCGCTGCCCCATCCCGGAATACTGCCCGCGCCTTTCCCGGAATTTTGCGGAAGCCGCCCAAAAACTCCGCGCGTTGCCGGAGGCGCCGACCAACTGGCATTTCCTTTCCGTATCGTTCGATCCGGCCTTTGACACGCCGGGCGTCTTGGCAGCCTACGCCCGGAGTTATCATTCCGATCCGCAGCACTGGAGTTTCATCACCGGAGCGCCCGACAAGATCGCAGAACTCGCGCAAGCCTCCGATGTCACCGCCACCCCAGACGGCAATTTTTACAATCACAACTTCCGCACTTTGATTATTAACGCCAACGGCGAACTCCAAATGAGCTTTCCCGTCAGTGGCAATCTTTCCGATGCGATCGTGACGGAAATACTCAAAGCCGCCGCCGTTGCGAACCGATAAACTCAGAGGTCTTGCCGGGCGCGGTAAAAGCGTTGCAAGACATTGGTGCTGGTGACATCCGTAACGTTGAACGAACTGGCCGGAGCAAGATTGGTGAGGATGGCCGACCAATTCGTCAGATTCGTTGAACTTTCCGTGGTGTAGGTCTGCCCCGCAATGCCCTGAATCGTCAGTTGAAACTGACCGTCCGGCTGGAGGGTCGGCGCGGTGAGGATGGCGTTTGTCTGCACGAATACGTTCACGACGGTTGAGGTGGCGGACAAACCGCTGTTATCCTGCGCGCGCGCCGTGAAGCTGTAATTGCCCGCCGCCGCATTGTTGAGCGTGAAAGCGAAGGGGGCGGTGGCGGCACTGCCCAGCAACGCTGGCCCGGAGAAGAATTGCACGTTGGTCACGGCGCCTTCGTCGTTTGCCGAAGCCTGCAAGAGGATGTTGGCGGGCGCAAGGTACTTGAAGTTATCCGATGGATTGGTCAATGAAACCGACGGCGGCAGAGCGATCGAGACAACGGAAACCGTGCCGGTTTGTTCTTTGTGCAGATTATTGGGCATGGTCGCGTAAACATGCCGATTGCAATAATAAGGAAACGTGCCCGCAGTGGTGAAGGTTAGCAAAAAGTTGCGGTTGGCATTGGTTAGATTGGGACTGGCCCAGGCAAAGGCGGTATTGGTACTCCTCACGTCGTGCGTCGTGGTGGCCGCCACGACGTTGGTCCAACGCACGGTGTCGCCGACGTTGATGGTCAGGTTGGTGGGATTAAAAAAATAGTCACCAATCAGGACGGTGTTTGTAACAGCTGCTTGCAGAGACGAGGCCAGGAGCATCATTCCAAGGCACAGGCTCGGGAGGAGTTTTTCCTTCATGGGATTTTCTTTAGTTGAGCCGCCAGTTCAACGAGGCGAACACGGCGTTGGCCGTGTAATTATTCGCCCCGCCGGAACTAGGTTCGGTGTAATGGTAAAAACCATATTGCAGTTTGGCTGTGAGATCTTTGGTCCAGCGTGAAACCAACCCAACTTGCAGTCCGTTTAACTGATAGTCAATTCCCAGGGGCAGGCCCGTGGCAAAATTGTCCTGTTGGAAATCCGCGGTCGAGAACGTGTAACTGGCGATCAAATCCGTTTTCCGGGTCAGGACGTAGCGACCATGGAGCAACACGCTCCAGGTGTTTCCTTGATACGGCACGACGGCCCCGGTCGGGTCTTGCACGGTGGTGCTCGTCACCTCCTGATAAGACACGGTGGCAAAGCAGTTGAACCGGCGCCACGGCGTCAATGCGAAATTCACGCTGAAGATTTGCGTGTCGTAGTTGCCGGCGGAAACCTGTCCGCCAGGCGACAGATCCCCCGGGGAATTCAGGGAAACCGGTTTGCTTGTTGTACGGTAGTCGGTAGCCGCCAAACGCCAGGTAAAGGTGGTTTTTAACCAGCCATTCGGGCGCACAGTGAGCCGCGTCTCGATTTCCTGCGTTGTCAAATCGCGGGCCGTAATGAGCGTCGGATAGCCGGGTAGCGGTGTCAGTGGATTGTACGGGTCATAAGCCGTCCCATCATAGGTTGTGGACCGGTCCCGCCAGCAATAATACGAACCGAGCTTGAGCCAAGTGCGGGGTGAAGTATCGAAGCCGGTCCGCACGTCGAAGGCGTCACTTTGCGCGTCGGTATTCCTCAGGAACGTTGGCGGCAGATCGCCCAGCATATCTTCCGATTGACCGAGACTCTCCTGTTGCAGCTGCGCTTCCGTGTAAAGTACGGTGAATGGCAGTCGCGTGTAACGTAGCGTGGCACTTTCGTCCACGATCACCTTGTCTATTTCCGTAACGGCGGAGTTGGTCGCTCGGGCCGGATCCAGAAAATCGGGCGCGAATAACTCACCGACCCCGTTGAGGTTGCCGTCTTCCCGGGTCCATTCGCCTTGCACGCCCAAAGTGAGCGTCCAACTCTTCCAGGGTCCCAGCAGCACATTGGCGTTAGCCACTTGGGATTGCTGTTCAAGCAAGATGCGTTGGGCCGTGTATTGTGGGATCAAGGCTTGGCCCGTGATGCCCCGGTCGAGGGTGAAGTCGGCGTTGCCCGCGAGATGGCTGTAAAGATAACCCGCTGAACTGAAGAGCCACGGATAGAACTGCCGCTCGACCCGCAACGTGTTCGCGCCCTGAAACGAGCGCCAGCCTTGTTGGACATTGTCCAGGATCGGCGATTTCGGCGCGCTCAGATCCAGCACCGCCACGTTCATCTGCCGCGTCTTCGCATCGGTCCACTCGCCGAGGAAATTATCCTCCAGGCGCCAGCCCCCGCGTTCATAATCCAGGTCAACCTTGAGGACTTGCGTGTGTTCATCAATGGTTTCGTAGGCGGGATAAATGTTCCGGATCACCGACCCGTCAATTACCGGCCCCCATTGCAACGTTGCCTTATCGCCATTGCGATACTGGTATTCATAACCGAATACCAAGCGCGGCCAGTCAGGCAACGTCAACCCAAAATCCGCCCACGCCCGGCCAACATCGAGATACAGATCGCGGTCGAGACTAAAGCTGGACGGGGTGAACCCCGGATAGTAGCCGCCCGTGCTCACATCGTATTTGCGGAACTGCTCGAAACCAAACCGGGCGAACCCCCGATCTGGCCGCTCGATGAGCAAGGTGGCAAGATAGTCGTCGGTCATTACATGGCCGCTCATGGTGTATTTCGTCTCGGGTGAAACCTGTTCCGTGAGTTCGAATGCTTCGAGTCCGCCGCGCCATTGGTCGTTCTGCCAGGTGAGTTGACGAAACTTGGATTCATTGCCGCTCACGGTGGTGAACCCAATTGCGGGCGCGAGGGTAAGGCTGATTTTTGAGCTATCCCCGTCCCGGCGCCACCAAGCGCCCTGATCCACCCACGCCCGCAGCAGCGCCACTTGGGCCGGCGTCAGCGGGTCGCCTCCGTCTTCCGGTGGCATCGCCGAGTCCGGGTCAAGCCGCGCCACAAAATGAATCACCGGTGAATTGGTGCTGTCACCGGGAAAAACCGCCGGGCCATTGTCGCCGCCCTTCAAAAAAAATTCGTTCTGGTCGAGCCGAAAGCCCCCTTTATGGCGGGTAGCCCCATGACAACGCACGCAGTTCTGTTCAAAGATGGGTTGGATTTCGGTGGTGAAATCAATCGGTCGCATCACCACGGAGGCAAGCTCCAACACATTCGTATCCCCCACCGCCACCCGGGCAACCAAAGCCAGCAGCAACGCTACTGCGCAAGCTGGCACGCGCGGCAGAATTGATCTTCGGATGCTAATGGGTTGCATCAATAACGCTGGGTCGGGCTGACGTTTGACCCATGCACGGCCGTGTGACAGCCCGAACTCCAACAGGCGCCGTAACTAAGGTAAGTCGTGTGATTTTCTTTCCCGATAAAAATCCCGCCCGCGGCGCCCAGCAACTGCGCGTGGCATTTAAGACAAAGGTTGTTGTCACTCTCGATCAGCATCTTCGCGTTGATCGAACCATGCGGGTTATGGCAGACCATGCAGCCCTCGCGTAAAGCCTCGTGTTCAAAGACAAAGGGCTTGGTTTGTTCACGATGACATTGCGCACAGGTCTGGTTGAGCCGACGCATGGCGAGGCCGCCTGCGGGTTTCATGATGTCCGCCCCATGC
>JANYBF010000255.1 GCA_025360895.1 Verrucomicrobiota bacterium | reverse complement strand
ACTTCCGGCTTGTTCGGCAGCGATTTCTTCTGCTCGGTCTTGAGTCGTTTCTTTTCGCGGCTCTCGATTTTTTTGATGTTCTCCGCCACCGGCAGATTCTCCGGCATCGTGCCGCCCAGTTCGTGAATGGTCTTGCGGACTTTGCGCCCCACTTCACTGTGAATCCGGTTGGCCTGCTCCTTGTTCCGCACGTTTTCGCGCCGCAACTTGTCCTCGGCCTGCGTCGTGCGGAAAAGATTCGACGCCAGTTCCAGGCTGCCCATGTGATCGAGCATATGCTCCTTGCGTTTGAGCCGCTTCCGCTCATGGGGGGCGCGCATTCCCAGCCCGCCGTAAAGCCCGCGATAACCGTGATCCATGAAAATCGCGTAATCCACCGGCTGGACGACGCCTGATTGCTTCGCGACGCCCGCCAGCTTCTTGTTGCGCGTTTTCATCTCGGCGCGCAACAACAGCCGCTTCTGATTTTCCTGCAACACTTCCGCGTCGGCCAATTCCTGCCGGCGCGTCTGGACGGCGAAATAGGTCTGGCCCAACGCCACCAGCGCCTTGGTCGGGTCGGCGTTCTGGATCACCAAATACTCGGCGTAGCGTGACAGCATCACCGTCTTCACCGAGCGCTGGCCACCCTTGCCGATCTCGATCATTTCGGTGATTTCAACGAAATGATCCTCGATGCGGTGGCCGCTGTTGAAACAGGCGGTGCGGGCCTTCTCGATGACGGCCTCAAAGTTGCGGTAATCCGTATAGCCCAGCACGCGGGCAAAATCCCGGCTCGACCATGACTCGTGCCCTTTCCCGCTGACACGCTTGATTCGCTCAAACGTGTTGCTGCCAGCGGGTGTGGGGAGTTGGGCGTGGAAGAGTTACGCCAAACGGCGGACTTGCAACTGCGCGCGCAGATGGAATCTTTGCTGACGGGATTTCAGATCATCCCCGTCACCGACGAAATGCGAACCCTGGCCGAAAAATATCTGCTCGCGAGAGCGTTCACGCGGACAATGTATAACGACGCCGTTCATGTGGCAGCGGCCACGGTGTCCCGGCAGGACGTGCTGGTGTCTTGGAATTTTAAACACCTGGTGAACCGGCGGCGGCGGGCAATGGTCGGCGGGGTCAACGCGACGGCGGGTCTGCCGCCCATTGATATTCTCTCACCACCGGAACTCTAAAACATTATGCGCTACTTCGATTACGAAACGATTGCCCGGCAAGCCGGGATTCCGGCGGACAAACTCACACGATTGGCAAAGTCCTTTGCCGAGGAAGAGCCGAACGATCCGATGCTGGCCGAACTGCACACCATGCGCGCGTGCATGGCGATCAAAGGTGGGCGTTTGACCATTGAAGAAGCGCTGACGGAATCCTTGAAACTCGCTGCGTGAAAATCTGCCCGCGTTGAATTTAATCCGTGTTCATCGGAGTTCATCCGTGGCTAAAACATTGACCCGTGCGGCTCGCATCATAGTTGCGCGTTGGCTAGGTGATTTTGTCCAACACGGACCGCTTGAACCACGCGGGGATTTGGTCGGTCTTCAACTCCAACTGTCTACCCTCGGTGATTTCTGCCAGCCAGGTTTGCCTGCCGTCTTTGTTGTCGCCCGAGTTGTCGAAGATGTAAGCCCGATTCGTGTGCCGGATGGCGGCAACTAACAGATCCAGTGAGCGGTGGTAGCGAGTCACGATCTTATCTTCCGGCACATCATGCCCTTGCAACGCCACCCGGTTGCGCACGCGCGAAATGTTGATGGCGGGATCGTCGGTGGCCACGAAATACAGATACGTCCGAACGCCCGCCGCCTGGGCTTGAATCAGAATGGCCACCTTGCTGGGATGCGACATAACCGTTTCAAACGTTAATGAGAGTTTCTGGGCGAGAATTTTTTGGCGCAGGAAATCCCCTGCGACTGAGGCCAGATAAGAATTCACCTCCACTTTGGCAAAGTCCAACCACCCGTCGGCGAATGTGAGCTGCCTGGCGGCATCTAAAAGGCACGCTTGTTGGAGGAACTTGGAGGTGTTGAAAAACTGAAGCACCTCGTCCGCGGTGGGGTTTACGCCATACGAAGCAAAATCAAGAAAGCCCTGTTTCCGGATTTCCTGTTCGATCTCATCCGGGTTCAGATAAACGCCCAACAGCGTTGCGGGCAGGTAGGATTTCAGGGTGCTTTTGCCTGAACCATTAGGCCCGGCGAACATGCGCAGCCGTGGAATCGGCGCGCTCACCTGATCGTGAAGATACGCCCGGTCTTAAATTGCGTCGGCGGTTCGATCTTCTTTACTTCCACGCGGCGGCCATCCGGAAAGACCTCGTAAACGACGCCATGCTCGGATTGCAAAACGCTTTGGCCCGACTTCAAAACCCGTTCACGCGCGGCGGCGAAGGCTGAACCGGACATGGCCGGGAACTGGCTTTCGAGCTTTTGAATATCTTGGTCTGACATGGCGAACCTGTTGGTCTGAGGGTAAAGCACTCGCTGGCTTGTAGCAATCGTGTTTTGCCCGGCGAACTATGGCTGAATCGGTATTCACCCGCC
>JANYBF010000235.1 GCA_025360895.1 Verrucomicrobiota bacterium | reverse complement strand
CAAGTTTGATTACCAGGTCACCGATTTCGGCAAATTGAGCAAAGGCAGCGCCTCCTCCCACAGCTACAAGCTGATGATTCTGGATCAGTAGTCCAAGGACCAACCAAGTTTGATCGCGGGCGCCGGCAACGGCGCCCGTTTGCTTTTCAGCCCCGCGCAGCGGTATAAAGGTTTACAAAATCCTCTTTGGTCACTGGCCGGGGATTAAAACCCGCCGTCCACTGCCGCGCCGCTTCTTCGGCCAACGTGGCCAGCGCCGTTTCCGCCACACCGCACTTCACCAACGTGCGCGGTAGCCGGGCCAGCGCCAAAAAGCCTTCCAAACGTTCGCATATTGCCAGCACGGCCCGCGCATCACTCTCGTTGACAGAAACCAATCCGGCGGCCCGGGCCAGCGCTGCATAAATCACCTGCGCGGCGGCTTCGTGGGCGTTGAAACGGACGACGTGCGGCAACATCAGCCCCACCGCCTGGCCGTGTGCAATGCCGAAATGTGCCGTAAGCGGATTGGCGGCCGCGTGCGCCGCGCCGAGCATTGAATTCTCAATCGCCGCTCCGGCGTAGGCGGCGCCGAGTTGCATCCGCCCCCGCGCGTCGAGGTCGTTGGGGGTTTGCAATACTTCCGGGAACGCCGCCAGGCAAAGTTTGAAGGCTTCGGTCGAAAGCTTTTGCGAAACATTCGTGCGCCTGGTCGTCACCGCCGTTTCAACGGCGTGCGCAATCGCATCAATGCCCGTGCAAGCCGTCACCCGTGGCGGCTGTGAAATCGTCAGCACCGGATCCAGGATGGCGACCCTGGCCGCGCATTTGGGATCGAGACACGCCATCTTCTGATGCGTCTCCTCGTCGGCGATCAGTGCCGCAGATTGCATCTCACTGCCCGTACCTGCCGTCGTCGGAATCGCGATAAAGGGCAGCATCGGTTTCGTCGCCTTGCCCACGCCCCAGTAATCCTGCATCCGCCCGCCGTTGGTCAGGATGAAATTACCGCCTTTCGCAGTGTCCATCGAACTGCCACCACCCAGACCGACCAAGCCGTCAACGCCCGCTGCCCGCGCCACCGCCACACAATCGTCCACACACTTCGTCGTCGGATTCTCCTTGGCACGATCGAAGAGCGTGACCCGCAGTCCGGCGGCTTCAAGATTCCTTTGGACCCGACCTGCGTGGCCGGCCGCAACAATCCCCGCATCCGTCACAAGTAAAACTTTATGCGCGCCGATCTCCCGCGCGAGTTCCCCCACGCGTTCGACGCTGCCCACGCCCGCCACCAACCGCGTGCGGGAGGAAAAATCAAACGCCCTCAAATCTGAGGGCGACACATTATTATCGGCGTCTGACATCGTCGTTGGACCGCAGCTTACTGGAAATCATTCATCGCGAGCAAGCCGCGCGGCGGAAACACCTGGTGAGCCCAAAGCCATGTATCCCACCGCCGGAGCCACCGACGGCAATGTAAACGGCGACTCCATCGCCACAACAAAACCGTTCACAACAAACTGCACGACCCCATCCCGCCGAAAAACACCGCCACAAATCCGTTCTGCACCCCACCATCAAAATTTCCACCGCCCAAACCCGCTTTCCTGTAAAATTGATTGTAGAGATGTGAGTGATTCAACCATTTTCTGGCAATCTTTTGGAGATAACGCAATGATGTCGGCAAGATGGCAGGTAGGCGAAAGTTTCAAAAGCTCGCGGCCAACCCATCACCAAAATAGACACCCCGGTGAACGCGAAACCGAACCCAAACCTTTCCCGAACATGAATCTGCAAACCTTTCTTTTGCTGGTCGGCTTTTTCTGTCTGCCGCAGCAAGTCGCCAAGGGCGGTGATGATTGGAAGCCGGTCAATTGCGACGCTGCGAAACCGTACCACGGGCCACAGTTGCACGTCCGTCCGTCCGACAACATTTTTGCCGAAGCAGCGGGATCCCTCAGTGGCTCGTTGGATACCAACACTGTCGCCCGCTTGGAAAAGGCATTAGATCGAGCCTTGGCGGCCACCAAGACTCCCGCCCTGACCGTCGCCGTGGGTGTGCCGGGCAAGGGACTCTGGAGTTCGACTCGAGCTAGCCAACCGGCCGTCGGGGAAACGGCGCCGCAGGTTTTCTATTGGGCCAGCGCGGGCAAGGCATTCACCTCCGTGGTCATCCTGCAACTGGTCGAGGAAGGCAAACTGAAACTCGACGACAAGCTGGCGCGGTGGTTTCCGGACTTTCCCAACGCAAAAGTCATTACCCTCGATCATCTGCTCACCCACACGAGCGGCCTTTATAGTTTTCAAAACGACCCGGCCCTGCGTTCGCAACCGGGCTACAAATCCCCGGAGACCCTGCTGGCCGTTGCCAAGGCCCATGGCAATGCGTTTTGCCCCGGGGAATACTGGGCCTACTGCAACACCGGTTACGTGCTGCTTGCGCGCATCGTGGAACAAGTCGAAGGCCAGCCGTTCCATGAGGTGGTGACCCGGCGGATTATTGACCGGCTCGGATTAAAGCACACCCGATCGCTGGCCCCGAACTCATCGGTCGCGGACATCGCACCGGCGCATCCCGGCAAACCCGAGGAAGCGGAGCCGGACTTCCATTTCTCCACGCCCTTCGGGGCGGGGAACATCGTCGGCCCCGCGGACGATCTGATCCGTTTCTGGCACGTGCTGCTGAACGGGCAACTGGTGGAGCCCAAGACCGTGCAGGGAATGTTTGAACGGCTCTATCCAATGTTTGGCCAGCCGCAATTCTATGGCCGGGGGGTGATGCTCTACGAAGTTCCCAAGCCCGCTGGCGGCACGGAGATGTGGCTCGGCCACAGCGGGGGCTGTCCCGGCATCAAGGCGGTGGTGGCTTACGCGCCCGAAGCCGGGGCCTTTGTAGCCGTGGCGTTGAACAACGACGGCTCGGCCGAAGCCACCGCGCATCTGCTCCTAAAGGCGTTGAAGGAAACTTGGTGAACTTTTTGGCGAAGGTTTCAAACGCCCTGGCCGCCGAGCATCAAGCCGGATGCAACCATCGAACGAAAGGTGGAGGAAATCTTCCGAAACCGCTAACGAGACGCCTCCACCTGCCAATCCAAATTGTGTTTCCCCGACAAAGCCAGTCCCCACCCGCGCCTGTGACAAATTTTTGTTGCATATGCAACACAATTTTGCACAGGGCTATTCGGGTTTGAACGTGCGCAGTTGCTGGCTGGCGTCCCGGAGTACTTCCACCCGCCACCGCGTCTGTCGCATCGTCCGCAAATCCCAACGAGATTCCGGCCCAAAGCCTGGGTTGCTGGGCACGAGTTACCTTGGGTCCCTGGATCACAGCCCGCCAAACATCACCAACCACAATGTCGCTGGCAGTGTTTTGATTTCCAAACCCGCACCCAAGGTTGCCACCACAAATTTGCAGACGAATAGGGGCGCAGCAATGAAGGCGAAGTGGTAGAATTGGCCGTCGGCAAATGAATAACCCGCCAAAACACTTTCTGACCGCCGAGTGGAAGCATCTGGCGATGCTGAACTACGAGATCGCCCCGTCCGTGCTCGCGCCGTACGTCCCGGTCGGAACCGAACTCGAGGTATGGAACGGCCGGCATTTGGTTTCGGTCGTCGGCTTCCGGTTTTTAAGAACGCGCGTGTTGGGAATCCCGATTCCATTCCATCGCAACTTTGAGGAGGTCAACCTACGGTTCTATGTCCGCCGCAAGGCGGAGGACGGGTGGCGCCGCGGGGTGGTATTCATCCAGGAAATCGTCCCGCGTGCCGCGATCGCGTTCCTTGCCCGCACGCTTTACAACGAGCCTTACGTTGCGCTGCCGATGTCGCATCAGATCGAGACGAAAGCTGGGTCGTTGAATGCGGCCGAATACACCTGGCGCTTCGGTGGTCGGGAAAACCGCTTGCAACTCACCGTGCGGGGCAAGCCGCAGCCTTTGCGGGAAGGTTCGGAGGCCGAGTTCATCACGGAACATTATTGGGGCTACAACACCCAGCACGATGGCTCGACGATGGAGTATCGGGTGGAGCATCCGCGCTGGCGCGTTTGGGATGCGGCGACGACGCGACTGGATTGCGACGGGGCGGAACTTTACGGCCCGCAATTCAAGGATTGTCTGAGCCGCCCGCCGTCCTCCGCATTTCTGGCCGAAGGTTCGGCGGTCACGGTTTCTCGCGGCGTCCGTCTGCCTGCATGATTGGCAAATAGTGGCGATGCCTGTGGTTCATCGCCCTCCCCCGGTTCATTTTGGGTGCGTCAAATGGGCCAGCCGCTGCCCACTCGTGGAATCCGCGATCAATCGCGCCAATCGCCGCCCGCGCGTCTCATCTTTTTTGGCGTTGACCACCCACCAGATCGCGGTTCGCTGGCAACCCGGGGCTTGTCGCTGGAAAAATTTCCACGCTTTTTTGTCCGCCTTGAATTGTTTCTCATCCGGCGCCGCCAGTTTGCGCGGGGCATTCTCGAAGGCATAGATCCCGGACCTGGCCGGGTCGCGTTCGACAAACACCTTCAGCCCGGCCGGCGTCATTCGCCCGGCGGTCTTCAACCGTTGCACATGCCGGAGATTGACTCGACTCCAAATGCTTTTGGGTTTCCGGGGTGTGAAACGAATCCCGTAAGCAACCGCATCCACTCTTTTCCGAACGCCATCAATCCAGCCAAAACAAAGCGCTTCATCCAGGGCTTCCGCGTAGGTGAGGCCGCCCCTCCTCGAGTCCACTTTGTAAAAACCGACCCGTAGTTCGGTGGCGCGCGCGTGATTCGCCTCCAGCCAGCGGCGGAAGGCGGGTGCGGATTTAAAGAATTTAATGGTCACGGTTGCGAGTTGGTGATTTTCCCAGAAGGCTGCCGACCGTCTCGAGGGTGTTCCAATTGCGCGTGGTGGCCGGCCCGTTGAAATGTTTCTCGACGACCGTGTCGGAATACGTCTGCCCAAGTCGTCGGAGGCTCAAGGCAAACCGGCCCACGATGGCAACGATGCGGACTTCCCATTTACCGCCGACCGGTTGTTCGATGGGAAGCTTCGGCTTCATGCGCGGCGACTGCGGCATCACGCTCACGAACCGACCGATGTCTTTTCCTTCCGGTGTTTCCCGAAACCACGCGCCACGAACCAATGCGAGCACGTCGCGCGCGGGACAAGTCATAAGCTCGGGCTTGAACGGCAGTCGGCGGAGAATCTCAGCCCGCAACTTCGCCTGACTAACCGGTCCGCGCACAACAAATGTTCCCGCCGCGCCCACATTGACCACACCAAACTCCGCCAATGCGCGGGCGAGAAGGCTGGGTTGAAGCTTCTGGTGGCCACCGACATTGACCGCCCGGAAAAATACCACGCATGCCATGGCGACCATTCTGGCTGCCAACTTTCGCGGGAGCAATGCTACGCCCGCGAACCGGAGTGGCCGGCGCGGATCATTTGTGATTATTTTTGATTACAAGTAACCGCTTGGCCGTCTGTTGTTTTGCTCTATAATGTGTTCACTAATGACTTTGCAGCCAAAACAGAAGGTTTTGCCTGGGGCGACCAAGCCTATCAGCCCACGCGGCGGGCGGGGCGGTGTTCTCGCGATCTTCGCGATCTTGGTCGGGTGGTTTCCGTTGTCCGGCGCCGCGGCCAACGGCACGAAGCAGTTCCAGACCCAAATCCAGCCCCTGCTCGCGCAGTATTGTTACGACTGCCATGCGGACGGCATGAACAAGGGCAACGTCGCGTTCGACGAGTTCAAGACTGATGAAACGATCCTCGCGGACCGGGAGCTGTGGTTGCATGTCCTCAAGAATCTGCGCGCCAACCTGATGCCCCCGCCCAAAAAGGCCCAGCCCACGAAGGCCGAAAAGGAAAGCATTGAGCAGTGGATCAAGGCGACGGTGTTTCAGGTGGACCCAAAGAATCCCGATCCCGGTCGCATCACCATCCGCCGGCTCAACCGCGTTGAATATCGCAACACGATTCGTGATTTGCTGGGCGTGGAGTTCGACACGGCCACTGCTTTTCCGCCGGACGACACCGGTCACGGCTTCGACAGCATCGGCGACGTTCTCACGCTGCCGCCGATGTTGTTCGAGAAATATGTCGTGGCGGCGAACCAGATCATCACCGAGGCCGTGCCGTCCGTCCCTTCGGTTGTGCGCGAACAGGTCGTGGCGGGCAGGCAATTTCGCGGCGGAAACGAGAGCGAGGCGGATGATCGTGAAGGAAAACAACGCCGCCGAAATGAATTGCGGTTGTCTTATTACAAGCCGGCGGCGGTCTCAAACGTATTCAAGGCCGAGTTTGCCGGCCAATATCAATTGGCCGTGGCGCTAATGGTCAACGAGAAATTCGTGGACAACGTTTTTGATTACAACAAGTGCCGGCTCGTTTTTCGCGTGGACGGAACGGAGCTGCTGCGGCAGGAATACAGTTGGGAAGGCGGCAAGCCGTATCACTATAGCTACGAAGTGAACTGGCCGGCGGGCAACCACGAGCTGGCTTTCGAACTACAACCGCTCACACCGAACGAGCCGCAAACGCGCACGCTCGCCCTCCAGATCACGTCGGTGAAAATCAGCGGGCCCATGGCGAAGGAGCAGTGGGTGCAACCGAAAGATTACGCCAAGTTTTTCCCCAAGCCAGTGCCGGATGACGATGCCGGTCGCCGGGCGTATGCGCGGGAGTTGTTGAGTGGATTTGCGCGCCGCGCGTACCGCCGTCCGCCGGACGACCAGACGCTGGATCGCCTCGTGACTCTGGCGGAAGGCGTTTACCGCCAGCCAGGCAAGTCGTTCGAAGCCGGCGTGGCGCAAGGCATGGTGGCGGTGCTGGCCTCCTCGCGCTTTCTTTTCCGTGAAGAACGGGCGGAGAAATCGCCGGGCGGCAAGACCTATCCGCAGGTGGATGAATTCTCGCTGGCCTCGCGCCTCTCGTATTTTTTGTGGTCCTCCATGCCGGATGAGGAATTGCTGCGCCTGGCCGAAAGCGGCCAGCTACGCCCGCAGCTCACGGCGCAGGTGGACCGCCTGCTGAAGGACAAACGCTCGGAGGCGTTCGTGAAAAATTTCGTCGGTCAATGGCTGCGGGCGCGCGACATCGAAAGCATTCCGATCGAAGCGCGCTTCGTGCTGGCGCGCGAGGAGAAGTTTGATCCGGAAGCGGAGCGGAATCGCCAGCGTTTCCGCGAACTCAAAGACAAATCCGACGAACAGCTTTCGCCGGCCGAGAGGGCGGAGCTGGTCAGCCTCCGCGGAGCCCTTCGCCGCACTTCGCGGCAGCCGCTGCGCGCGGAAATGAGTAACGAGCTTCGGCTCGCCATGCGCCTGGAGACGGAAAAGTCTTTTGACTATCTCCTGCGAGAAGATCGCAGCCTGCTCGAACTCCTGGACTGCGATTACGCGTTTCTGAATGAACGGCTGGCAAAACACTACGGCATTCCGGACGTCAGCGGCGACGAACTGCGGCTGGTGAAATTGCCCCCCGACAGCCCGCGCGGCGGCATCCTGACGCAAGGGACGATCCTTGGCGTCACTTCCAATCCGACCCGCACCTCGCCGGTCAAACGCGGCGTGTTCATCCTCGACAACCTTCTTGGCACGCCGCCGCCGCCGCCGCCGCCCGACATTCCGCCGCTGGAAGACGCGACGAAAAATGTCACGAACCACGCGCCCTCGCTGCGGGAAACGCTCGCCGCCCATCGCGAGAATGCGTTGTGCAGTTCGTGTCACAACCGGATGGACCCGCTCGGGCTCGCGCTGGAAAATTTTAATGCCCTCGGCATGTGGCGGGACCAGGAATTCGCCCAGCCGATTGATCCGAAGGGCAAATTGATCTCCGGCGAGGACTTCGCCAATGTCCGCGAGTTGAAGCGCATCCTCGCTAAGAATCACTATCAGGATTTTTATCGCACGGTGACCGAGAAGCTGCTAATCTATGCCCTAGGCCGAGGGTTGGAGTATTATGACGTGGAGACCAGCGATCGGATCGTGGCCCGGCTGGAAGCGGCAAATGGGCGACCCTCGGCGCTGATCGCGGGTGTGGTAGAATCAGCCGCGTTCCAGAAAACGCGGACGACGGATCAAAACGAACCCAGGAAACCGGCCAAACCCACCCCGCAACGGGCGGACGCCGGAAACAGACCATGAAGACCAGACCATTCAACGAATCGGATCGCGGTGCGCAGCGAAACGCCGCTTTAACCCGCCGTCATTTTCTGCGCGGCCTTGGCGCGTGCATTGCACTGCCCGCCTTTGAATCGTTCGCCCCGGTGAAATTGCTGGCTGCCGCCGGCGTGCCTTCCGGCAAACTCGCCACCACGGCCAGCGGTGCCCCGCTGCGTACGGCGTTTATCTATTTCCCCAATGGTTCGATTCCGTCCGCCTGGTGGCCGACGGGTGAGGGGGCTAATTTTCAATTGAACCGCACCACCCAGCCACTGGCTGCCGTGCAGCAAAGCATCCAGCTGCTGGGCGGCCTCGAACATCTCAATGCCACGGCGGGCAGCGACGGCGGCGGGGATCACGCCCGCGCCAACGGGACGTTCCTTACCGGCGTGCGGATGAAAAAGAGTGCCACGGACATTCGCGCTGGCATTTCGATTGATCAAGTCATGGCCCGCGAGGTCGGGCAGTTGACGCGGCTGCCTTCGTTGGAACTAACCTGCGACGCGGGCCGCAACACCGGCGCGTGCGACTCCGGTTATTCCTGCGCCTACCAATACAACGTGTCCTGGAGTTCGCCAACCACGCCGATGACGCCCGAGGCGAATCCGCGTCTGGTGTTTGAGCGACTCTTTGGTGCTGGTGCAGCGGGGGAACGGGCGGAGCAGTTGAAACGGCGGCGCGAAGAGCAACGTTCGATTCTCGACTTCGTCCTGGCAGACGCGCACGCCATGCAGCAGCGGCTCAACGCCCACGACAAGGACAAGCTGGACCAATACCTCACCGGCGTGCGCGAACTGGAAACGCGGATTCAGCGGGCGGAGAAGTTCGGCGACCCCAAGGACCCCACGCAAGGCGC
>JANYBF010000233.1 GCA_025360895.1 Verrucomicrobiota bacterium | reverse complement strand
GCGCCCATGCTGGGGCGGCCGGGAATCGGCGAGCCGGTCAGGCAATTGCGGGCGAAGCTGCCGGCACGGTTCACGTCGGGGCCGTAGCTTTCGAGGACGTGTGTCGGCTCCTTCGACAAATCGAGCAGGCCCGGCACGCTGGCTTGCATTTTGAACGCCATCTCGTACTGGGCGATGCGTGTCTCGATTTCCGGATCGCCCTGAGCGGCGAACTGATGTGCGTTCAACGCCGCGAGGTCATCGAGCAGGGCGCGCTTCTGCGGTCGGCTCAAGCCAGGCGGATCGTTGAGATACAGCACCGGTTCGCCCTCACCGCGAAGCCGGACGCCCTGGAATTTCGACGGGATGAAACCACTGCCCCAGTAATTCTCGTAGAACAACTGGCCGCATGATTTCGCCGTGTCGGCGCTCGTCATCACTACGAACGCGGGCAGATCGTCGGCCATCGAACCCAGCCCGTAAGTGAGCCACGCGCCCATGCTGGGGCGGCCGGGAATCGGCGAGCCGGTCAGGCAAAAGGTCACGCCGGGAGCGTGGTTCACCGCGTCGGTCTGCATCGAATTCACGACGCAGATGTCGTCGGCGATGCCGCCGGTATGCGGCAGCATCTCGCTCAACCAGCGACCGCACTGGCCATATTGCTTGAACGGTTTGATCGCGGGGAGAATCGGATAGTTCTTCTGCGACGCCGTCATGGTCGAGAGCCGCGCACCCGCCCGCACTGACTCCGGAAGTTCTTCCAGCCGTCTCGCGTTCAGTCCCGGCTTGTAATCGAACAGGTCCACCTGCGACGGCCCGCCGCCCTGCCACAGCACGATGACGCGTTTGGCCTTCGGTGGAAAATGCGGCAGGCCGGGCAGCGCGCCGCTGGCCGCAGCCATGTCCTGGGCGGCAGCGAACAGATTGTTTCCCAGTAACGATCCGAGGGCGACGACGCCGATGCCGGTCGCGCTGCGCCCGAGGAATTGTCGGCGGGTGAGATGGAGTTTGGATTCGAGCAGTGGGTTCATGGTTTCGTCAGGGCTTCGTCGAGATTCAGAATTCCCAGGCACACGGCGGAATAGGCGGCGTGTTCGCTGACGTCGAGTTTCGTGTCGCGCGGGCTGGCCCCGGTGGAAAGAAACGCCTCAGCGGCCGTCGGGTCGGCGCGGAACAACGTCAATTGCTTGTCGAGACTGGCACGCAGAAGTTTCGCCTCTGTCTTGTCAGGATGGCGCGCCAGCACGCGGCGGAAGGCGGAGTCGAGGCGCGCGTCAGGCTTGGTGCCGGCTTCGCGCAACGCGTGTTCGGCGAGTGCATGGGCGGCTTCGACGTAGGTGGGATCATTGAGCGTGGTGAGCGCGTGAAGCGGCGTGCTGGTGGTGACCACCCGCACTTTGCAAACGTTGCGCGGCGAAGCGTCGAAGACGTTGGCGGGCGCGACAGTGCGCCGCCAGAACGTGTAGAGACTGCGCCGATACAGGTCTTCGCCGTTCGACTGCGGATACGTGAAATCGCGCTCCTTCGTGATGGCGAGTGAGTCCCAGATTCCTTTCGGCTGATACGGATAAACGGGTTTCCCCCCAAGCTTATCTACGAGCAACCCGCTTGCGGCGAGTGCCTGGTCGCGGATGAGCATCGCTGGCAAACGGAATCTTGCCCCACGGGCGTAGAGGCGGTTCTCCGGATCGCGCTCGCGCAGTTCCGGTGTAATGCGCGAAGACTGTTTGTAAGTCGCGCTGGTCACAATCAAGCGGTGGAGATGCTTCATGTTCCACCGTGCAACACCGTCATTGCTGTTCGCGACACTCGCCTCCCTCAACTCCGCCGCCAGCCAGTCGAGCAGTTCTCGCTGCACCGGCGTTTCACTTTGCACTCCGAAATCTTCGCTCGTCTTTACGAGGCCCAGGCCGAAGAACGTCTGCCACTGGCGGTTGACGACGACCCGTGCGGTCAGTGGCTGTTCGGCGCTCACCAGCCAGTGTGCGAGACCGAGCCGGTTGCGCGGCGCGTTCGTCGGCATCGCCGGCAGGAAGCTGGGCGTCGCGAATTCAACCCTGTCCTTGCGGGCCTCGTAATTGCCACGACCGAGGATGAACGTGTCGCGCGGTTTCGTCTCGGCCATCACCATCACGCGCGGGTAGTCGTCATTTTTGAAATTGTTTAATTCGCGCTCAAGGTTGCCGATGGCGGCGGCGGGACTGTTGGTCAATCCGGGCAGCACCTTTTCGGTGAAGTATTCCTTGAGCCGCGCCTCGCGCGGGCCGGGCTTGTCATTGCGGGGCAACAGAGCGAACTCGCGGATGGCCGCATCGGGAAACTTTTCATCCGCTGCAACTTTGGTCTCCCAGTCGCGCTGGGTGGTTTCGAGCTGGTTCGTGAAGTCCTTTTCTTTCTCTTTCAACGCGTCGAGTCGCGCCGTCAGGTCGGCCAGCCTGGCCTTCTGTTCCGGCGTGCCCACGTCGAGCAGCGGCTCCGCCACGCGCACCTTGTACGGGATGATCGGCGTGACGCCGTTCTCCGGCAGGTTGTTGAACGCCGCCATGAGCGAGTAGTAGTCGCGCTGCGCAATAGGATCGTATTTGTGATCGTGACATTGCGCGCACGCGACCGTCAGGCCGAGCCACGTCGTGGCCGTGGTATCCACCCGGTCGAACAGGATGACGTGCCGTTGCTCCTCGGGAATCGCGCCGCCCTCGCCGTTGAGCATGTGATTGCGATTGAATGCCGTCGCAATCTTTTGTTCCACCGTCGCGTCGGGCAGCAGATCGCCCGCGAGCTGTTCGATGGTGAATTGATCGAACGGCATGTTGTCGTTCAACGCCCGCACCACCCAATCGCGCCACATCCATTGGAACGTGTCGCCGTCCTGTTGGAAACCGTTTGAGTCCGCGTAACGCGCCGCGTCCAACCACGGGAGCGCCATGCGCTCGCCGTAATGCTCCGACTTGAGCAGACGATCCACGACGCGCTCGTAGGCGCCGGGCTTCTTGTCAGCGAGAAACGCATCGACTTCGACGGGCGTTGGCGGCAGTCCCGTGAGATCGAGCGTGACGCGGCGGATAAGCGTCTCGCGCGCGGCGTCCGGCGATGGCGCAATTTTGTTCGCCTCCAGTTTTGCCAGCACAAACTGGTCGATGGGATTGCGCAGCCACTTCCGGTTCTTCACCATCGGGAGCTGCGGCCGCTCCAATGGCTCGAACGCCCAGTGCCCGCTGAACTCCGCGCCTTCGGCAATCCAGCGCTTGAGCAAATCCTTTTGCGCCACCGTGAGCGCGCGGTGCGAATCCGGCGGCGGCATTTGCTCGTCCGGGTCCGTCGAGAAGATGTGTCTGACAAGCTCGCTTTGGTCCGGCTGGCCAGGCACGACGGCGTCCTTGGCACGCTGGCCTTCCTGGGTGTTGAGTTGGAGCTTGGCCTTGCGCTTGTTCGCGTCCTGGCCGTGGCAATAGAAGCAATTCTCCGAGAGGATGGGCCGTACGTCGCGCCCGTAGTTGACCCGCGGAGCCGGAGCTGCCGCCGCGCCAAAACAGGCAGCAGGAGCAGCACGGCGAACAGGCGTCCAGCAGTCATCGGCCATAAGTTATATGGACAGTATGTCGGCGTCTTGCAACCTGTGGCGTCGCTTTGGTATGCTTTGACCATGCCGCGTTTTTCCCCCGATAAGTTTCAAAGCGACTTCTTCCGCCGCTGCCCGTCCGGCGCGACGGTGATGACACTCTTTGACTCGTTGCCAAACGTCGCCTTCTACGCCAAGGACACGCTGAGCCGCTTTGTGCGGGTGAACACCGCATTTGTCTCCGTCCACGCGGTGAAGTCGGAGGCCGAGATGCTGGGCCGCGACGACCGCTCGTTCCATCCGCCCGCCCTGGCCGAAGCCTACATCGCCGAGGATCGCCGCGTGATGGCGGCCCGCCAACCGATCCCCAGCCAGGTCTGGCTGGTGTTTCATCTGCGCCGCCTGCCTCACTGGTATGTTTCGACCAAAGTGCCGCTGTTTGATCCGCGGGGGAACATCATGGGGATTGCGGGCGCAATGTACGGCATCGAACAGCCCGTGGAACAACAGCGCCATTTTCGCGAATTGTTTCCGGTCATCCGGCACATCGAGGAGCGCTTTGCTGACACCATATCCATGAGTGGCATGGCGGCGCTGGCGGGACTTTCCTCGACGCATTTCAACCGGCGCTTCCAGCAATTGCTCCGCCTGACGCCGACGGCCTACCTGCGCACCGTGCGGATTCAAGCGGCCCGCCATCTCCTGAGCACCACGAGCCAGGCGCTCTCTCAAATCGCGCAGGAGACCGGGTTCACCGATCAAAGTCATTTTACGCGCTGCTTCCGCGAAACCACCGGCCTCACGCCCGGTGATTATCGCGGGCGTTTCTTGTGTTGACCGGGTGTTTTCCCGCGATGGCTGCACCTAAATCTTGCAGATGGCTTGTCAAAGCCGGCGGGTTGGTAAAACATTCACGAAATGCACACGCGCCGCTGACCATGAAACTTTCTAACCGCTTGTTCGTTTTATTAGTGTCCGGCGCGCTACCCGCCGTCTCGATCTTCGCGGAGAATCCTCGCATCACTGGCACGATAGCAGATGCCAATTCCGGTCGATTGTTACCCGCGCGCGTTTATATTCGTTCCACCGAGGGAGTCTGGTTCTTTCCCAAGTCCACAGTGCCTGATGGTTCGGCCATCGAGTATCGGCGGCAGGTCGGAACGAACAGCGTCGAGATGCACACCACGCTTTCGGCGCACCCGTTCACGGTGGAACTGCCGCCGGGCCGCTACGTTTTCCGGGCCGAGCACGGGAAGGAGTTTTTCCCGACCGAGCAGACTGTCACCGTTGAGAACGTGCCTGTCCGCGTGGAGTTGAAGTTGAAACGCTGGATCAACATGATGGAGCGCGGCTGGTTTTCAGGCGACACGCATTCGCATCGTGCGCTCAAGGAAATGACCAATGCGCTGCTGGCCGAAGACCTCAACATTGCTTTTCCAATCTCGCACTGGGTCGCCGTCGCCGAAGCCAGCCCGACGAAAGCGAACAAGGTGACCGGTCCCGTGCCGCGCGGGGAACTGCTCACGATTGATCCGGCGCATCTGCTTTATCCGCTTAACACCGAATATGAAATCGTAAACACGCGTGGCAGGCCGCACACGCTCGGCGCGTTTCTTGTGATCGGGCACAAGACGCCTTTGGAAGACGGTCTTCCGCCGGTCGCTCCCGTGCTGGCCCAAGCCCGCCGCGAAGGCGCGTTGATCGATCTGGAAAAACATTCCTGGCCCTGGTCGATCGCGATGGCCGCCGTGCTGAAAGTGGATTTGTTCGAGCTGGCGAACAATCACGTCTGGCGCACAGAATTTGGCTTCCCACAGTGGACGCTTTCCACCGCCGGCAAATACATGAACCTGGAAATGGACGCGCAGGGTTTCACCGAATGGGGCTGGATTGATTTCGGATTTCAAACCTACTACGCGCTGTTGAACTGCGGCTTTCCTGCGCGACCCACGGGCGGCACGGCGGCGGGTGTCCATCCGGTGCCGCTGGGTTTCGGGCGCGTCTATGTACGACAGCCGGACGGTTTCAGCTATGACAAATGGCTCGCTGCGCTCAAGGCGGGACATAGCTTCGTCACGACCGGCCCGATGCTGTTCGTGCAGGTGAACGGACAGGAACCGGGCAACACGTTGCGACTCGATCCGGCAGCGAGGACCGTTCAAGTCACCGGTTCCGTGGAAAGCGCCGCGCCGTTGGAACGAATCGAAGTCATCGTCAACGGGCGCGTGGTGAAAAGTCTTGAGCCAGCAAACAAGGCGAGGGACGGCGGCGCGTTCGAGAATCTCATCTCGGAATCAATCCCGGTCGAAGGCTCCAGTTGGGTTGCCGTTCGTGCCTTCGAGGAAAATGGCGGCCGACGCAATCACTTCGCGCACAGCAGCCCGGTTTTCATCGAAATTCCGGGCCGTCCCCTTCGGCCGCGCCGCGAGGAAATTGATTACCTGATCCAGCGCGTGGAAGAAGAAATCGCCCGTAACCAAACCATCCTGTCGTCCGCCGCGCTCAACGAATACCGTCAGGCGCTGGCGGTCTATCGGGATATTGCGCACCTCGTTCAGTGAAGGTTCCTAAAGGCGTTGTGTCACGATAATGAAGAATGTTGTGCAACTTGCCGGCCTCTGTTTGATCCTTTGTTTGGCTGGGAGGATGGTAATCCCACGCTCGTGTGCCGCTGGCAATGGTGCGGCGGAACAGCAACTAGGGGTCGCCGAGGCGTCGAATGAGGGCCAGCTCGCCCTCAAACAATTTGAGATTGCGCGGGGGCTGAAGGTCGGGCTGTTCGCCGCCGAGCCGTTTCTTGCCAATCCCGTTTCTTTCACCACTGACGAGCGCGGGCGCTGGTATGTGGCCGAGACGTTTCGCGTTTACACCGGAGTGCCGGATGCATCGGAACATCTCGACTGGGTGGATGAAGACCTCGCGTGTCAGACCGTCGAGGAGCGGCTCGCCTTGTTGAAGCGCAAATACGGCGACCACTTCGCCGAACTCACGAACTTCTCCGAGAAAATTGTCCGCATTGAGGACCGCGACGGTGACGGTATCGCTGATACCTCGACCCTCTTTGCGGATGGTTTCAACACGCCGCTGGATGGCATCGGCGCGGGCGTGCTGGCGCGCGGCGACAGCGTGTGGTTTGCCAATATCCCGAATCTCTGGTTGCTGCGCGACACGAATCACACTGGCGTCGCCGACTACCGGAAGTCACTGCACTTTGGCTACGGCGTGCGCGTCGCCTACATGGGCCACGACCTGCACGGACTGCGGCTCGGGCCGGATGGCCGGCTCTATTTCAGCATCGGCGACCGCGGGTTGAGCGTGAGGACGGAGCGCGGTGTCGTGAGCAATCCGGACTCCGGGGCAGTGTTGCGTTGCAATCCCGACGGCTCGCAACTTGAGGTGTTCGCCACCGGCCTGCGCAATCCGCAGGAACTCGCCTTCGACGAGCACAGCAATCTCTTCACGGTGGACAACAACTCCGACGCCGGTGACCAGGCGCGCTGCGTCTATCTCGTCGAAGGCGGCGACAGCGGCTGGCGCGTCGGCTTCCAGTTCATCAACGCGCCCGTGCAGCGCGGCCCGTGGAAGGCGGAGCGAATCTGGGAACTGCAAAACGCCGAGCAGCCGGCGCACAGCCTGCCGCCGCTCGCGCACATTTCGTCCGGGCCATCGGGGCTGACGTTTGCGTCCGGCACAGGTTTGCCGGAGCGTTATCGGAATCATTTTTTCTTGTGCGACTTTCACGGCACGGCCAACGGCAGCGGCATTCTCTCCTTCGCGCTCCGTCCAAAAGGCGCGGCGTTCGAGCTTTTCGATCAACAGCATTTTCTCTGGAACATTCTCGCGACGGATGTCGAGGTCGGCGTGGACAGCGCCCTCTACGCGCTCGACTGGGTCACAGGTTGGGGCAAGACTGGGAAGGGCCGCATCTATCGCGTGAGCGATCCGGTGCATCAGGCCGACGCGCTCGTAATCGAAACGAAACGCCTGCTCGCCGAAGGCATGCGGCAGCGCAGCGCCCGGGAACTGGCCCAACTCCTCGCGCACCCAGATCAACGCATCCGACAAGAAGCGCAGTTCGCGCTGGCAGAGCGCGCGGATGTTGCCGGCTTCAGCGTAGTGGCTGCCACGTCCACGAACGGGTTGGCACGACTGCACGCGATCTGGGGACTCGACCAAATCGCCCGCGCGAAATCTTCCAACGCCGTCTTGACCTCGTTGCTGCCGTTGCTCGCGGATGGGGATGCCGAGGTGCGGGCGCAGTCGGCGAAGATCCTCGGCGAACAGCGCGTCGCAGCGGCCTATAACGGCCTTGCTCGCCTCATCACGGACGCAAATCCGCGCGTGCAATCCTTCGCCGCGATGGCTCTGGGAAAAATGGGGCGCAAGGATGCTGCGCCGCTGTTGCTCGCGTTGCTCAAGGCGAACGACGACTCCGAGCCGTATCTGCGCCACGCCGTCGTGATGGGGCTGACATGGTTGGGTGACACGACCGCATTGCTCGCCGCGCAGCAGGACGCGTCATCTGCCGTTCGCCTGGGTGCGCTGCTGGCCTTGCGGAGACTGGGCCGAAGCGAGGTCACGAACTCGCTCGCCGATCCAGAACCGAAGCTCGTCCTCGAAGCCGCGCGCGCGATTCACGATGGACCGATCCCCAACGCGCTGCCGCAACTCGCCGCGCTCATCGTGAAGCCATCCACGTCCGAGCCGTTGTTGCGCCGCGTCATCAACGCCAACTTTCAACTCGGGACGCCCGATGCCGCCGCGAGCCTCGCACGCTTCGCTGCCCGCGCCGATGCGCCGGAGAACCTGCGCGTAGAAGCGTTGGAAGCACTCGCGCTCTGGACGAACCCCCCGGCGCTCGACCGCGTGTTGAACATTCACCGCCCCCTGCCACCGCGTGATACCGCGCCTGCCATTGAAGCCGTAAAGCCTTTGCTCGCGCCGTTGCTGTCGGTTGCCTCCAATCCGGTTCGCGCCGCGACGATTTCGGTGATCGACCGTTTCACGCTCACAAACTACGGCGAGTTGCTGCTGCCGATTGCCGGCAACGAGGCGGCCACGCCAGCGGTGCGGGTGGCGGCGCTGGGTGTGTTGGGCAAGACCCCGGACGCATGGTTTATTGGCGCGGTGCGCGCCGCCGCCGTGAGCACCAACGCTGCGCTGCGCACCGAAGGCTTGAAGCAGTTGACCCGCCTCACGCCTGATGAAGCTGTCAGGTTCATCCGCGCCGCTGCGAATGGCAGTTCGATTCGTGAACAGCAGACAGCCTTGAACGCGCTCACCAGTGTCACCAACCACGCCGCCGACACACTGGCGGCCGAGTGGGTCGAAAAACTGGCCGCCGGCAAAGTCCCGAAGGAGCTGCAGCTCGACGTCATCGAAGTGACAACAAGGCATTCTTCGCCCGAAGTGCAGGCGGGATTGAAGACGTTCGACGCTGCGCGCGGCACAAATTCCATCGCTCCGTTTGCCGAAGCGCTGTTCGGTGGCGACGCAGGGGCCGGACGAAAGATCTTCTTCGAGCGCGTGGACGCGTCGTGTTTGCGCTGCCACAAGATCGTTTGGGAAGGCGGCGACGTGGGGCCAAACCTGACCGGCATTGGCCAGCGGCAGACCCGGGAATACTTGCTCGAATCCATCGTCGCGCCCAACGCGAAAATCGCCGCCGGCTTCGAGAGCGTCACGCTGACGATGAAGAACGGCGCGACCCATGCCGGCGTGGTCAAACAGGAGACCGCCGACTGGCTGGAGCTGAACTCCCCCGAAGACGGCTTCCTCCAACTCGCAAAGAGGGACATCACTGAACGACAGCACGGCTTGTCCGGCATGCCGGACGGGTTCGGCCAAATCCTGAGCAAACGCGACCTGCGCGATCTCGTGGAGTTTCTGGTGGGCTTGAAATGAGTTCGGGTCCTGAACAAAATCCTATGATGAAAGCACTATTATTCCTGATTGCTCTGGTCACGGCTGCCCGCGCGCTCATCGCTCAAATCCCCCAGCCAGCCGACGCGCCAAAACCACTCACGCCGGAACAAAGCGCGGCGGCGTTCAAACTGCCGGAAGGGTTTCGCATGGAAGTTGTCGCGAGTGAGCCTCTTATCGCATCGCCTTCGGCGGTGTGCTGGGATGAACGCGGGCGAATGTTTGTCTCCGAACTGCACGGCTACAATCTCGAAGGTCAGCTCGACGTCGAGGATTTGAACAAGACCGGCAAGCTCGACACGCAAGTGCGCCGAGTGCAGGCGGACGAGAAGTTCAAGCACGCTGCCGAGAAAGGAACTTACGGCGTCGTAAAACTGTTGCTCGACACCGATGGCGACGGGCGCATGGACAAAGCGGTTGTGTGGGCGACGAATCTTCCGCCCGCCTACGGTCTCGTGCCGGCGCGCGGTGGTGTGCTCGTGGCGTGCGCGCCGGACATTGTTTACCTCGCGGACCGCGACGGGGATGGCGTGCCCGAGGTGCGCGAGACGTTGTTCAGCGGGTTCCGCATCGGCGCGCTCGAACGGGGCATTAACGCGCCGCAGTGGAGCGTGGATGGTTGGATTTATTTCGGGCGCGGCTGGGGCGGCGGGAAAATTTCCGGCCCGCATTTGAAGGAGACGGTGCAGTTGCCCGACTCGGATTTTCGCATCCGCGCGGACGGCACGGCAATTGAACCGATTACCGGCAACACGCACACGTTTGGCTACGCGATGACGGACGCGGGTGATCGCTTCACGGTTAACACGACGATTCCCGCAATCTACATCGCGCCGTTGCCGTGGCGTTATCTCGTGCGCAATCCCAACGCCGCCACGCCGTCGCTCGAAGCGGCGACGGGCGACCGCCACGCCTACTCGATTTCACAGCCGCACCCGTGGCGGCAGAAACGCGCGGACGATCCGGCTTATTTCAAATACTACAACTCGCGTTACGGCGCGGCGGAGAGCGAGGCGGACGGCTGGTTCACCGCCGCGTGCGGGCCGCTCGTGTATCAGGATCACGCGCTGCCTGGATTACACGGGCAATATTTTGTCTGCGAACCGGCGGGGAATCTCATCCATCGCGCGATTATCGAGCAGGACGGTTCGCTGCTGAGAATTCGGCGAGCGTCGGGCGAGGAGAAATCCGAGTTCGCGGCCACGAGCGATCAATGGAGTCATCCGATGAACCTTACGCACGGACCGGACGGCGCGATCTGGGTGACTGACTACTACCGCGAAATCATCGAGGACTACTCGGCGATCCCGCGCCAC
>JANYBF010000231.1 GCA_025360895.1 Verrucomicrobiota bacterium | reverse complement strand
CGCCCGCTCTTCACGCGGTCCTTGTCCACGAGGACGACCACGTCCTTCAAATTCGACGCCAGCATGTGCGGTTCATCGCCGGCCATTTCCGAATCGAGCAGGAGCGATTTGCCGTCCGACACGATGCGCGGCGGCGTCGTGTCCTCGCGGAACAGGAGTTTATTCTTCAACCATTCATGCACCGGCGGCGGCTTGGAACGATACCCGCGCGACAGGATGGCCACGTTGCGTCCGGCATCGCGCAGTTCGCGCGCGAATTTCTCGACGACCGGCGTTTTGCCCGTGCCGCCGACGGTAAGATTCCCGATGGCGATGACCTGCACGCCGAGGGTGGCGTCGCGCAGGATGCGCGCGTTGTAAAGAAACCGGCGAAACTTCACCGCCACGGTAAACAGCTTCGACGCGCCAAATAATAGAGCCCGGACGGTGACCGCGCGGGCACCACGGCGTTCGTCGAAAATGACTTCGAGGACGAACGTTTCGAGATTTTCCATCCAGGCCCGGAATGTTTCGCGCATCTGGGCTTATCTTGCCAAGGGCGTGGGGGCAGAGCAAGGATGCGGCGCAACGCCCGGCGCGCGGACAATCTGGTTCGCAGGTTTGGGAAGTCCGGTGGCGCTTTTCGATTGGTCGCAGTGGAATTGCCTCTTTGCTCCCACAACCCTTCGAGCTAGGCTTCGGGCATGAGTCTGGCCAATAAATTATTGCATACGCGCTATCGCGTGAACGATCTCGAACGGACGGTGAGATTCTACCGTGAAGTCCTCGGCCTTGTTGAACTCCGCCGGCACAAGTCCCCGCGCGGCTCGGAACTCGCCTTCCTCAAAGCGCCGGAGAGCGAGGAGCTGATCGAGATTTGCTCCTTCCCCAACAGCGGCCCAGTGCAGGTGCAGACCGATCTCACGCATCTGGCGTTCGAAGTGGACAGCCTCGAAGCCTTCGGCCAGCACCTCGCAAAACTCGGCCTCAAGTATTCCGACGACCCGACGACCAGTTCCGCCGGCACGGTCTTCGCCTTCATTGATGCGCCCGAGGGCTACGAGATTGAACTGATCCAAAAATCGGGAGTGACCGCCGGGGCGAGTTAGGGATCTGCGGATCGGCAACGAATGATCTTCCGCGCCTGCCAGTTTGAATTCGCCTTCCCGCGCCCGGCTTTGATCATGGGCATCGTGAACGTCACGCCGGATTCCTTTTCGGACGGCGGCGAGTTCCTTGATGCAGAAAGAGCCGTGGCGCATGCGCTCAAACTGGTCGAGCAAGGTGCGGAACTGCTCGACATCGGCGGTGAATCCACCCGGCCTGAGGCGACCCCGGTGAGTGCGGCGGAGGAATTGCGGCGCGTCCTCCCCGTCATCGAACATCTGGCCGGGCGCACCCGGGTACCACTCGCGATTGACACGATGAAGCCCGCCGTCGCGCGGGCGGCGGTGGCCGCCGGCGCATGCATCATCAACGACGTGGCGGCGAACCGCGCCGACGATGCCATGGGGCGCGTCGTCGCCGAAACCGGGGTGGGTTACATCGTCATGCACATGCAAGGCCAGCCGCAGACGATGCAGAAAAATCCGGTTTACGTTGACGTGGTGCGCGCCGTCGAGGATTTTTTCCGTGAACGGACGCGAAGATTGAACGCCTGCGGCGTCCAGGCGGACCAAGTGGTGTTCGACGTGGGAATCGGCTTCGGCAAGACTTTGGAACATAATTTGCAGTTGCTCGCGGCCCTGCGGAGTTTTACCAAGCTGGAGCGTCCGTTATTGCTCGGCATATCACGTAAATCGTTCATCGGCCAACTGGTCCCGACGGCTACGGCGGCGCGGTTGCCGGGCTCGCTGGCGTGCGCGTGTCTTGCCATTGAAGCGGGCGTGCAAATTATTCGGACACACGACGTGGCGGAAACCGCGCAGGCGGTGCGGGTGACGGAGGCCATCCTGGCCCGGAAAAAATTGTGACTTGGACTTACATACTTAGTCTTTGGCGGCCAGCGCTGGAAATTCTCATCCTTGCGGTGGGGATTTACTACGCTTCCCGCTTCGTCCGCGGCACCCGTGGCTGGCCGGTGGTGGTCGGCTTCGTCGTCTTGCTGCTGGCGTTGACGGCGGTGGCGACGCTGCTCGATTTGAAAGTACTCCGCTGGTTGCTGGGGAGCGCATCCTTCTTCATCGCCGGGGGGGCACTGGTTATTTTTCAGCCGGAATTGCGCCGCATGTTGGGCGAGCTGGGCAACCTGCCGTTGTTTGTCACCACCCATGAGCAACGCGAAAACATTGAAGTGATCATCCAAACCGTCGAACGCCTCGCCGACGTGAAGATTGGCGCGCTCATCGCCATCGAGCAATCCATCCAACTACAGGAAGCCGTCGAGTCCGGCATCGCGGTGGATTGCGAAGCGACGCCGGAGATGCTGGAAACAATTTTTTTCCCCAACAACGCCATTCACGACGGCGGCGTCATCATCAAGGGCGATCGCATCACGCACGCCGCGTGCATTTCCCCCTTACCCAACGACCGGACCTGAACAAATCTCTCGGCACGCGCCACCGGGCGGCGATTGGGCTGAGCGAGGAAACAGACGCGCCGATTGTGGTGGTCTCCGAGGAGACCGGCGCGATTTCACACGTTTACAAAGGCCAGATGGTGCGCGGGGTGACCCTCGAAGCCTTGCGCGCGTTCTTGACTTCGGTCCTCGTTCCGCCGGCCAAAGCCCGCAGTCTCGTTGAGTGGTTGCGGTCCCGCACGACGGGACATCCCCCACATCCGGGCGAGATGCCGGGCCTCACGCCGGGGGATATCCCCCGAACCACCGACGGAGGCGGCAAGTAATTATGCTGCGCGAACTCATCGTCAAAGATTTTGGTTGGAAACTGTTGGCCCTGGCTTTGGCCGTCGCGATCTGGCTGACCGTTAAAGGCTTCAGCAGCGACAGCGGCAACCAAACCGACGAACGCACCTTCCCTGGCCTCCCAGCCCAAATCGTCTCCGGCACGACCGACGTTCGAACGTTCCGGATCAATCCCAGCGTGGTGCAAGTGACCGTCAAAGGCCGGCCCGAAATCATCAAAGCGCTGACGGAGCGCGAAATCCGCATCCTAGTGGATGTGACCGCCGCCGACCCGACCCGGAATTTTCGACAACGCGTGGATGTCTCGGCCCCCACCCGCATCACCATTGTCAAAGTCGAGCCTTCCGAAGTGGAGGTGATCGTACCGCCCCGGCCGGCCGCAACTGTTCCCCATCCCAAACCATGAGCCAACCCAAGAAAATTTTCGGTACCGACGGCGTGCGCGGCACGGCGAACGTTGAACCCGTGACCGCCGAAACCGCGCTCAAACTTGGCCGCGCCGCCGGCCACGTTTTCAAAAACCTCGAGAGCCAGGCGCGCGGGGATGGCCGCCACAAAATTGTCATTGGCAAAGACACGCGGCTCTCCGGCTACATGCTGGAGAATGCCCTCTCGTCCGGCATTCTTTCGATGGGCGTGGACGTGTTGTTCATCGGCCCGCTACCCACGCCCGGTGTCGCCTACGTTACGCGCAGCCTGCGGGCCGACGCCGGCATTGTCATCACCGCCTCGCACAATCCGTATGCCGACAACGGCATCAAGTTCTTCCGGGCCGATGGTTACAAACTGGACGACAAAATCGAAGCGAGCATCGAAGACCTCGTGTTCAGCGGCAAAATTGAAAACATCCGGCCCACCGCCGAAGAAATCGGCAAGGCGGTACGCATTGACGACGCGCTGGGTCGCTATATCGAATTTGCCAAGGCCGGTTTTCCGCGCGGCATGACCCTCGAAGGTATGCGCGTCGTGGTGGATTGCGCCCACGGCGCGGCCTACAAGGCAACGCCCTGCGTGCTGCGCGAACTGGGCGCGGAAGTCATCGTGGTTGGCGACACGCCGAACGGTAAAAACATCAACAAGGATTGCGGTTCGATGCACCCGCAGCACCTCTGCCAACTCGTGCGCGAGTTCCGCGCCGACGTCGGCATCGCGCACGATGGCGACGCCGACCGCGTGATTCTCTGCGACGAACACGGGGCGTTGATTGATGGTGACGACATCATGGCCATCGCCGCGCTGGAAATGCTTGAACAGGGTACCCTTGCGGAAAAGACCCTCGTCTCCACCGTCATGAGCAACGCCGGTCTCGACGCCGCCATCGCGGCGGTGGGCGGCAAGGTCATTCGCACCGACGTGGGCGACCGGAACGTGATCGATGAAATGCTCCGCCACGGCTTCAACTTCGGCGGCGAGCAAAGCGGCCACCTGATTTTCCGCGATCACAGCACCACCGGCGATGGATTGGTGGCCGCGTTGCAAATGCTCCGCATCATGCGGTCGAGCGGCCAGCCCTTGAGCAAACTGGCGAAGTGCTGGACGCGCTTCCCGCAACTCCTCACCAATTTTAAGGTGCGCGAAAAGAAACCCTTCGACCAACTCGACGGGATTCTCAAGCTCGTGGAACAGGCCGAAGCCGAAGTAAAGCCGGACGGGGGTCGGGTGCTGCTGCGCTACTCCGGCACCGAACCGAAGGCGCGACTGCTCATTGAGGGCCCGAAGCCAGCCGTACTGGAAAAGTGGAGCACCCAGATTTGCGACGCCATCAAGCGGCAGGTCGGGGCGTAGGTTGCGGCTGGGATTGTTTTGGTCGGCGGGCAGAGAATGCAAGCTGGCAGACTCCTGCCAAGGTGGGGAACACCATCATGGTGTAGGCTACAACTCGAACACCTCTCAAATGGCCGTATGAGAATCCAGAGTCTGTTTCATCTGGGGCAGACAGGCCGAACTCGAGCAACCCGATTTTGTCTTCTCTCGGCCACGCCTTCTCACACTTATAATATCTGATCACTCCTTGCCTTACCAGATCAGGCGTTTGAGCGCTGACGTTAGATAGAGCGTAAATAGTAGAATTAAACCCGGAATCGCGCAGCCACCTATACGCGTTGTATTTCGCAAAACTTGGGATACGCTCGGATTCATTTGTGAAACTGTTTCCAAGCAATGCCAAAAGCGGCATGTAGTCCTTATTGCTTGGCGGAATCTCCAATTGAACTCCGTATCCTTTCAGGCCGTCGCGAATCCACTCGATTTGAGACTTTTGTTTGTTTGTTCTCCACCAGCCAAGCCAGAAGGGCGTTGTGTTCCAGTTTGTCTTGTCGGCGGGGCTCTGACAGGTGATGTAATTCAATGCAACGTCTTTGTGCCCTATGTCGCCGCAGTTTGCGATTTCCTCTCCCGCTTGGGCTTTGGCCATGATCCATTCCGCCCAAGTTTTGTCTCCATAATATCCGACGACAACAAAATCGTCGTGCGTCCAACCGTGGTGACGGATATGATGCTGCAACTCTTTCCAGAATGTTTTTTTGGTAAAATGTTCAGGCCAAAACGGATCGGCTCTGTCGATTACCGGCTTCAACCAGCCAAACCAACCCAAGCCTGAAACAATACCAACAACAATCAGGCAGCATCCAAGGATGCGCTGGAATTTTTTGCTTTTGAGGAAGCGCCTCATTGCAGAGCGGGTATTTGACTTTTGGGGCTAGTATTGGGTCTTTGCAGGACGACTCTGATTAAAGGTACTCCGGTTCGCCGGGGCAAGTGGTTTATCGAGTTAATGGCACAAGAGAGTCAAACCGCATAGGAATGGGCAGCTTAAGAAAAGAGTTCGGAAAGCAGTGCGAATTTGTGAAGATACCTACTAGGGCGGCAGGAGAATCTCCGCCCGCAATCGTCCCACAAACTGCCCTGGCAGATCCTGATCCAGCGAGCCGGTTTCCATCTTCTCCATCGCCACATGGCCGTCACCGAAAACCACGCTGGCTCTTTGCGCGTGGCGGAAGTGGGCGGTAGCTTCGTTGCGATTCGTGCTCACGTAATAAAACTCCTCCAGCATGGGATTGGATCGTGAGGCCGGTGCTTGAAACGTGTTTACCTGCGCCGCATCGGCGAGCAAGGCGG
>JANYBF010000191.1 GCA_025360895.1 Verrucomicrobiota bacterium | reverse complement strand
CACCAATGATCGGATTCGCCTTCAGGCTGGTACACTCCTCGAATACGTCGGCATTGAATCTCCAGTTGGCGTGGCAGCGTTAAAAAATTTGCTGACCGACCCATACTATTTGTTGCGTGAAAATGGAATCAACGGACTTGCCAACTGTGGTGATATGGCAATATCAGCGGCCCCTTCGGTGGCTACCCTTCTCAACGATCCTGAGAGTTTATGCCGGAGCTCGGCGCTGATTTATTTCTTACGGGTCGTCCCAACGCAAGTATTTGAGCCGTATCACCTCGCCGTGCAGTTGAAGACCAACGATGCCGATCCGACAGTTCGCTTGCTCGCCGAACGCGTACTTCGAGAGAAGCAATCGGTTAAATAGCTCTCGCCGATCCTGGGTAGACTGCGGCAAGATTCTGCCGTGACCGCCCCTGCCGATCAACTGCGCCCGTTGCTGAAGCAATATTTCGGCTTCAGCTCGTTCCGGCCGTTGCAGGAGGAGATCATGCTCGACGCGCTCGCAGGTAAGGACGTGTTCGCCGTTTTGCCCACAGGTGGCGGCAAGTCGCTGTGTTTTCAACTCCCGGCGCTCGTGCGCCCCGGTCTCACGGTTGTCGTTTCGCCGCTCATCGCTTTGATGAAGGACCAGGTGGACGCGTTGCAAGCGGCGGGCGTGGCGGCAACCTTTCTCAATTCCTCCCTGGCGGCGGGCGAATCGCGCTCACGCCTCCGGGGATTGCACAACGGGGAGTTCCGGTTGCTCTACGTCGCGCCGGAACGATTGATGTTGTCCGGGTTCGTCGAGGACTTGCAGCGGTGGAACGTGAACTTGTTCGCGATTGACGAGGCGCATTGCATCAGCGAGTGGGGTCACGATTTCCGCCCCGAGTATCGGCAGATCGCGGGTTTGCGCGAGAAATTCCCGGCGGTGCCGATGATGGCGCTCACCGCGACCGCGACGGAACGCGTGCGGAGCGACATCGAGAAGCAACTGCAACTGCGCGACCCGCGTTGCTATGTGGCGAGTTTCAACCGCCCCAATCTGACCTATCGCGTCTCGGCCAAGGCGGGATCGTATGAACAGATCCTAAATTTTATCCGGGCCCGTGGGCAGGAGAGCGGCATCATTTATTGCCAGGCGCGCAAGACAACGGAAAATCTCGCGAGTAAACTTTCGGCGGATGGCATTCCCGCCGCGCCGTATCACGCCGGGCTCGATCCGGCCACGCGCTCGCAAAACCAGGAGGCATTTCTGCGCGATGAAGTCCGTGTGGTGTGCGCGACGATCGCCTTCGGCATGGGCATCAACAAACCCAACGTGCGCTTCGTGATTCATTACGATCTGCCGAAGAATATTGAAGGTTACTATCAGGAAACAGGTCGCGCCGGGCGGGATGGATTGCCAAGCGAGTGCCTGCTGCTGTTCAGCCCCGGCGACCGCGTGAAGTATGGCCGGTTTATTGACGAAAAGCCGGATCCGAAGGAGCGCGAAATCGCCCGCGCCCAACTGGAGCAAATCGTGCATTACGCCGAGGTGGCGAGTTGCCGGCGGGAATTCT
Source organism: Verrucomicrobiota bacterium (assembly GCA_025360895.1). Lineage (GTDB taxonomy): Bacteria > Verrucomicrobiota > Verrucomicrobiia > Limisphaerales > JADLHS01 > JADLHS01. The sequence goes on along the minus strand of JANYBF010000191.1, from coordinate 8,628 downwards.
TGCTGGGGTATTTTGGGGAGACGTTTGGAGCTTCGCCGGATCCTGGTAGCAGCCGACCTGAGGAGGCTCCGCAAGAACGGCAAGAAAGTCAGAGCCTCCTTACGTCGGCTGCTACGAAGCAAATAAACTGCGGTGGCTGCGACAATTGTCTGGCACCGCGCCAGACCTGGGATGGCACGCTCGCGGCGCAGAAGTTTCTTTCGTGTGTCTATCGCATCCGGGAGAAGAGCGGCTTCGGCGTCGGGGTCCAGCATGTGGTGGAAGTGTTATGCGGGGCGGACACGGAGAAGGTGCGCAAGTTCAGCCATGAAGCGCTTTCCACTTATGGGATCGGCAAGGAACACGACCGCGCGGAGTGGGCTGCGGTGGGCCGTGAACTGGTGCGGCTCGGCTTCTTGTTTCAGAATCCGGACAAATTCAACGTCATTGAACTGACTGATGAAGGCCGTGTTGCGCTCAAGGCGCGCCAGAAAATTACGCTCACCAAACCCGTCACGGCGCCCGAGCCGGCGAAACACCGCGCGGGTGAAATCGCTTGTGACGAGGTGTTGTTCGAGGATTTACGCCAACTGCGCAAGCAACTTGCCGACGAACGGGGCGTGCCGTCCTACATCATCTTCTCCGATGTCGCGCTGCGGCAGATGGCGCGGTTCTATCCGGCGAGCGACCGGGAGTTTTCCCGGATCAGCGGCGTGGGCGAGAAGAAACAGCGCGAATTCGGGACGGTTTTTCTTCGCGCGATCGCAGCCCACCTGCAATCCAACCCGTGCCAGATGTTCGCCGATGATTCCTTCAGCGAGCCGGTCGCCCCGATGCGTTCCAAGCTGACGGACACCGTGCGTGAGACGTTGCATTTCTTCCGGCAAGGAAAAACCGTTGCGGAGATCGGGCGGCTTCGCGGGTTGAAGGACGGAACGGTCTTGAGCCACTTCGAGGAGGCAATTCTGGCGGGTGAGGATGTGGCGGTGAATCGGCTCGTCGAGTTGAAAGCGCAGCAGGAGATTGTTGCCGCGCTGTCCCGCTATCGTGGGGTGGGGTTGAGCGCGGTCTTCGAGAAGTTTGGCGGGCGGTATTCATACGGCCAACTTCGCATCTGTCGGGCGGCGCTGCAGCTCGGCCGCGGCATGGAACAGTGAAACGGAGCGGCGGGATCCTTGGTTTCGTCGGCGGAAGCGGTCCTACCGATTGATCTACCGCTAGCCACCAATGGGAGAAGTCCGCGAATCTTTGATGTGAAAGAGTTTCACTGGCGCAGGCGGGCTGGGCAAGGTATCAATTGGGTCATGAAAATTACTTGCTGGCGCCGGGTGATCGTTGCTTTGGCTGTCCTCGTTTTTGTTGGCTCAATCCCGGCCCAGACTTTGAAGCGGATCGAGCAGGCTGATTTTGGGAAAACTCAAGATGGCGCTGAAGTTAAGTTGATCACCCTTCGGAACGCCAAAGGCATGAGCGCCCAGATCATTACTTATGGGGCCATCATCAAAGAGCTTCAGGCTCCGGATCGGAAGGGAAATTTTACAAACATTTTGCTCACGACGGACAGTCTGCAAAGATTCCAACAAGGTTTTAACGGTGCCGCCGCCGTCATTGGCCGGGTGGTCAACCGGATCGGAGGCGCGCAATTTGAATTGGACGGAACGACCTACAAATTGACCGTGAACGAAAAGAAAAACACGATTCATGGCGGGCGCAAGGGTTTCGCCCAGTCGGTGTGGACGGTCGAAACCGCGCCGATAAAAAATAACGAGTCGTCGGTGAAGCTGGTTTACCTGAGCAAAGATGGCGAAGAAGGGTTCCCGGGCAACCTGAAGACCTCCGTGATCTATTCTTTAACGGACAACAATGAACTCCGGATTGACTACGAAGCCGAGACCGACAAGCCCACGATCGCGAACTTGACCAATCATGCTTACTGGAATCTGGCGGGCGGCGGGAGCTGCCTGGATAACATTTTATGGATACCGTCCGAAAACTACACTGGTTTCGACGCGGATTTGATTTCCACGGGCGAGATCCGGCCGCTGAAAGGAACGCTCATGGACTTTAACCAACCGACCCGCATCGGGGATCGCATCGAGCAATTGAAGCCAAAAATGAACGGCTATGACCATAATTACATCCTGAATGAAGGAAAAGCCATGAAGCTGGCGGCGCGGCTCATTGAACCCAAAAGCGGACGGATTATGGAAGTGCGAACCACTCAGCCCGCCGTGCAACTCTACACCGGAAACCATTTAGAGCACACCGCTGTTTGCCTGGAGACGCAGCATTATCCCGACGCCATCCACCATAAGAACTTTCCGACAATTGTGGTAAGACCAGGGGCGCCATTGAAAGAAACCACTCTGTTCACTTTCTTGGCGCAGTAGACCCAGCATAGAAAGAGGAAGGAACTGAATTCTATCGGTTCATATTATGACACCAGGATCAGATCTAAACTGGCCAGCCAGAGTGGCGGGGCGAATTTGTTATGGCTGGCTGGTCGCACTTCTCTGCACGGTGAGTTGCGGCGCACTGACGGCCCGGGCGTTCACGGCAGCGGATGCCGATACGCTGTTTGAGGCTCACGCCAAGACCTTTTACCGGGAGAAAGATGGCCGGGCCTGGTTTGCGGAATCCACGGAGGGTGGCAAGGTCTCTTACTGGATGCGCGCCGAACAAATGGAGATGGTGTTGGATGCTTACGAACGCACCACCAATACGCAGCAACTGGTGATGTTCACCAATCTGTTTCGCGGATTCCTTGCCGACCATGGCACGAATTGGGCCCACAACCCGTTCAACGATGACATCATGTGGATGGTCATCGCCTGCGCCCGGGCGCATCTGCTTACCGGCAATCCGGAGTTTCGCGACGTGGCGCGAACGAATTTTGACCTCTGCCATGCGCGCGCGGCGTCACCGGACCTTGGGGGCGGCCTGTGGTGGAAAACGGACAACAAGTCGAAGAACGCTTGTGTGAATGGTCCCGGCGCCATCGCGGCTGTTCTGCTGGGAAAGGCGACGGGTGCAGGCGACTACTTCACAAAGGCCACCAACATGTTTCTCTGGGAACGCGCCACATTGTTTGATCCAGTGACGGGTCGGGTTTCTGACAACATCAGCCTGAGCGGTCGGGTAAACCGTAAGTCGTGGACCTATAATCAGGGCACCTTCGTTGGCATGGCCAACCTGCTGGGTTACACCAACGAAGCCCGACTGGCCGCGATTTTTACCATGAATGAAGTGTGTAAAGACGGGTATTTGCCCGCAGCCGGAGAGAAAAGCGACGACGGTGGCTTTAACGGCATTGGGGTGCGGTGGATTGCGCGGTTCATGAAAGATCGCGGCGAGCAGGCCATCTTCGAGCCGTGGTTGCAGAAGAACGCCGAAGCCGCGTGGCAGGCCCGCCGCGTTTTGGACAATCTTTCCTGGTGTCGTTGGCCGCAGCCGACACCGGAGGGGCGGCGATATTCGTGGGGTTGCAGCAGTGCGGTGGTGACCCTGCAAGTGACGCGACCAACGGAATCCGTCAAACCGCAACCTGCAAAATGAAACATCCGGTACCAATCATGAATGGGGAGATGTTGACTCAGCCAATAACAAGTGCTGGTTCGTAGAATATCTCAAGTCGGTTTGCGGCAGCCTCGGACTCGCAATCAGCGATTAGTTGACAATTATTTTCGATGCCGCCGCGTTTTTTGTAGCTTGGTAGCTTGGTAGCTTGCAACAAACAATATCCCCTCAATTAAGATATAGATGATTTTGTCCTCCATATCAGTTTCAGAGGTGTTGGTCCCAGTGGTTGCCTGTGTAGGTGGTATTCTGGTGTTTTGCGGGCTTTGGATGGAGGGGCCGCCCGAAGAAAAAGAACATCGCGACACAGAAGAATCTCGAAAGCATAAACGCGCAAAGCGCGGCTGGAATATTCTGATGGTCGGCATTTTTGTGGAAATACTTGTCGCGGCTGGGCTCGCAGCCTATGACGGCTGGGAGTTTAGGCAAATGAACCCAAGCAATCGTCCAGTTTCAATAATAAGTGCCGTTGCATCATTTGAAATGGACACGGAACCTATCCAAAGTAATTCAGGCGGTGCTTGCGTCTTGAACCTACTGCGATTGACAAATGGTCGCCCAGCATTGTCCCGTGTTTTGGAGGGTGAATCGTTCACGGTTTTTCCACAAAATAATAACCATTTTCTTTGCGTTATCCGGTTTAAGGATTCAACTGCTAATTCATGGATAAAGCCGATTTCGCAATCTTCCGAGTCTGCCGGGGCATTCCTCAATGAAATAATAGGATTCAACATGATGCCGTTCGCCTTAAACGAACAAACGGAAATTTTTGGAGGCAAGATCAAATTGGTTTGTAATGGAGAAATAAAAGAACTCCAAATTCCGGCAGCGAAATACTCTCTAAATAATGGTGGACTGATATTGAGTGAAGCACTCACAAACAGTGTTAAGTCACCCGCAGAGTAACCCTTACACCGGCATAGATGACTTTTGTAACGGTCGACATCTTCAGCAATAGCATCCCAAATCCAAATTAGGGGACTACCGAATTGGTTAAGCGCTTGACCCTAGCTGAGAAAAATCTTCACCATAACACTTCAATTGAAGACCTTGACCCGACACTTCCTCGTTTGCTCGCTAACACTCGGTTTCTGCATGGAGTACCGAACTTCCAAGTGCACCCCCAAGCTCACGTCCGGAGTCCGGGCTTGGATGATTTTCGCAAGTTGCGCTGACTCATGAAGGTGATGTCGCGCGCGGCGCAAAGCTCTTTGCGACGAACTGAGGCTCGCTTGCGCGAAATGCCACTCGGTCGATGGCTACGCCGGCAAGGCGGGGCCGGATCTGTTCGCGGTGGGCGACAAGTTTGGACGCCGCGATCTCGTGGATGCGTTTGCATCCCCTCTCATGTACGCATTGTAAATACAAAGTACACACTAAAATCACAAAGCCGGAGGTACGCGTCGTCCCTGTTGCCTGCCTTGGTTGTCACCGAGCGGAATAAAACCGGCCAGCAGTGAGCGGAATTATCCGGCCACACTGATCATCGTAACTCGACAAAGGCCACTGAACATTTTGTTTTCACGCTCAACTCCATCAACGAGTTAAGAGTTGAGCGTGAAAGCAAAATGTTCACTTACGCAAAATCAAGTGGTACACTCATTCCGCTCACCGCTGGCCGGTTTCAAGTGCTCGCTGACACCTTGGTAATTTGCGCTTTCGGGAATGAGGCCGAAAGGGATTGTTTCTGAGTATTGATGGCTTGCTTCCGCTTTCGCAAAACTGCTACCTGCCCAAAATCGCCTTCAAGCACGGCTTGACCTTTGGTCACAAATCTCCATGATGTTTGGCCGGGCAGAACCCGTCGCAGTGCAAGCCGCTGGCTTTCGGCCAGCGTTTCCCGGTCGCATCCGTTGGTGCGGCTGATACTATTGCAGCGTGAGCGAACCGGTCATTTACGATATGCAGCACATTCGAAACATCGCGATCATCGCGCACGTTGATCATGGCAAGACCACGCTCGTGGACTGCCTCCTGAAACAGTCCGGCACCTTCCGCGCCAACCAACACGAGTCTTCCGAGGTGCGTCTGATGGACTCGATGGACCTGGAAAAGGAAAAAGGCATCACCATCCGCGCCAAGAACGCCGCGTTCAAATACAAAAATTTCCATATCAACATCGTGGACACACCCGGCCACGCCGACTTTGGCGGCGAGGTGGAGCGCATCATGAACATGATTGACGGCGTGCTGCTCGTCGTGGATTCCGCCGAAGGTCCGCAGGCGCAAACGCGCTTCGTCTTGCGCAAGGCGCTCGAAGCCGGCGCGAAGCCCATCGTCGTCATCAACAAAATTGACCGCGAGAACGCGAATCCGAAAAAAGTTCTCGATCAGGTTTTTGAATTGTTCATGTCGCTCAACGCGACGGACGAGCAACTGGACTTTCCGTTCATCTACTGCTCCGCCAAGGAAGGCTACGCCAAGGTCGAACTCGAGCACGTGGCCGGCACGATGGAGCCGCTTTTCGACGCCATCGTAAAGCACATCCCACCGCCACGCGCCCATGCGGGTGATGGCTTTCAAGTGCTCATTGCGAACCTCGACTACAGCGATTATCTCGGGCGAATTGCATTCGGGAAAATTTACGAGGGTAAGGTCAAGGTAGGGGATCCCGCCATTTGCCGTCACGGCAGCGGCACTACTTCCCGGGGAAAAATAACCGCCATCTTCCACTTTGAAGGCATGAAGCGCATCGAAGTCCAGGAAGCGCACGCCGGGGACATCGTCGGCCTCACCGGCTTCGAAGACGTATTCATCGGCGAAACTATTTGTGATTCCGAAGCCCGCACCGCGCTGCCGTACATCCCGATTGATCCGCCGACGATTCAAATGGAATTCGCCGTGAACGACGGCCCGCTTGCGGGGACGGATGGCAAGCTCGTCACCGCGCGACATATTTGGGATCGGCTGGTGAAGGAGATTCGTACGAATGTCGCCCTCCGCATCGCCCAAACGAGCGACCCGAAGATTTTTGCGGTCAGCGGGCGTGGCGAAATGCAGATCGCCATTCTCGTGGAGCAGATGCGCCGCGAAGGCCACGAAGTGTTGGTGTCCCGTCCGGAAGTGCTGTGGAAGAAGGACGCCGACGGCAATGCGTTGGAGCCCATTGAAAAGTTATTCGTTGAAATTCCCAACGAGAATCTCGGGACGATCATGGAGAATCTTTCCAATCGCAAAGCGCAAATTACGAACATGAACCATGTGGCCAACATCGTTTCCGTTGAGGCGCTGGTGCCGATGCGTGGTTTGATCGGTTTTGAGACGGACCTGGTCAATTCGACCAAGGGCATGGGCGTGATGAGTCATCTCTTCCATGAATACGGCACGGACCGCGGCGAGATTGCCGCGCGAAAAAACGGCTCGCTTGTGAGCATGGACACCGGCGAAGCGACCTCCTACGCCTTGAACATGGTGCAGGAACGCGGTCGGTTGATGATTCAACCGGGCGACCAGGTTTACGTCGGCATGATCGTGGGCGAAAACGCCCGCGAGAACGACATCCCGGTCAATCCGGTGAAGGAAAAACGCCTGACCAACATGCGTTCGCAGGGTGATGGCAAGGGCATCCAGCTTAACTCCCCGCTCAAACTGAGTCTTGAACGTGCGTTGGAATACATTGACGTGGACGAATACGTGGAGGCGACCCCCAAGAATCTTCGTTTGCGCAAGAAGGTGCTCGACGAAAACGCCCGCAAGCGATCCGAGAAAAGCCGCTCAGTCAAGTTTTTGGAAGCCTAGCCGTCCGTTAATCAAGTAGCCGCCGAGGTAATGAGGTGGAGCAAAGGCTCAAATTGCCGAAGGAATCTACCTTCTCACGTTGGCGGCTATGGGTAAGCGGTGTAGGAGCGACCCCCTTGTGGAGCCGCTGGCTCCTGTTACGATCGCGGGTTTTGTGAGCGCCCAAGCGTGCTATGCGGCCCGGCGGGCGGTCTTCTCGCGGGCCGCCTTCGACTTCAGCGGCGTCAACTCGGGAACCTGGCTGTGGCTCATGTACGGCAGACGCGTGAGCACGTCCTTCAAATACTCGTAGGGCTCAACCCCGTGCAGTCGGCAGTTGGCGATCAGCGTATAGACCACCGCGTTGCCCTGTCCTGCCTCTTCGGAGCCGAAGAACATGAAGTTCTTTTTTCCAATGGCCGTAGGCCTGATTTTGTTCTCCACCAGATTGTTCGTCCACTCCACCTCCCCGTGCTCCACGATCCGGGACAACGGGCCCCACTGGTTGGGCATGTAACCGATGGCCTCGCCCAGCTTGCTCTTGGGCAGATAGCGGGACTGCAATCGACTCAGGGCACGATGAAGCCTCTCGACTACCATGCGGTGATGGCTTGCCCGAAACGCTCCGCGCACGGCCGGCCCGGCTCGTTCCTCCCGCAGTTGAGCTTCCCACCCATACAGAAAACTCATCTGATGGAGGAGCCATCCCGCCTGCCGGGGGTCTTGCTCCACCGCTTCGAATACCGCCCTCCGCGCATGCGCCCAACACCCAAAAAGTTCGATGCCCGGCTTAGCCTTGGCAAAGGCCGGATAAGCGCTGTAGCCGTCGCACTGGATCTTCCCCTTGAACCCCTCGCCCAAGAGCGAGTTCAGACAGCTTGCCGCCCGGCTCGCATGCCACTCAAAGATCACGCTCCGGCCCGGGACGTGTCCCGTCCACAGGTAGCCCTGGCTGCACTCACCCCTTCCGGGATCCAGATACTTGACCGGGGTCTCATCCAACTGAACGTACGGGCTGGATCGAAACTCATCTTTCAGGCACCGGAAGATGGCTTCCAGCAGTGAGACGCCTTGCTGCATCCAGAGCACCATCTGCTGGCGTTGGATGAACACCCCATGCCGCTCCTGAAAAATCATCTGCTGCCGGTAGAACGGCAGGTGATCGGAGAACTTGCTGACCAACAGATGAGCCAGGAGTCCGGGAGCCGCCATCCCGCTGGCTCGTTGAGGTGCCGGGGCCACCACCGGCGGCAGCTCCCGCGCTTGGAGACGCACATACTTGGGCCGGACGGTCTCAAGCCAGAAGAACTTGCCAGGCTGATAATCGAGCTGGCGACTGACTTCCTGTCCCATCTC
>JANYBF010000171.1 GCA_025360895.1 Verrucomicrobiota bacterium | reverse complement strand
ACCAGACCGTTCGCGAGAATCCCTATCAAGCCATCGCCATCGGCGTGGGCGTTGGTGTGCTCGTCGGTTATCTCATCGGTCGTCGCGGTTCGCGTGATTGATCCCGTTATGGAAGAATCCACCGGCAGCTTCGGGCAACTGGCCGCGACCTCGAAACAGTTCGTGCGCCGGCTGGCGACCATCGGCGAAAACCGGCTGGAATTGCTGGCGGTGGAAGTGCAGGAGGAGCGCGAGCGAATCCTGCACGCCTTCCTGCTGGCGCTCGGCGTGGCGGCGTTCGGCCTGCTCGCCAGCCTTACGCTCACGGCCACCATCGTGGTTTGGTTGTGGGCCTGGTCGCCCGTGGCAGTGCTCCTGATCCTGACCGGACTCTACGGCGCCGCCGGGGGTTGTCTTTACCAGCAACTCACCGGACTCTTGCATAATTGGCAGACGCTTTCCGCCACGCTCGATCAACTCCGAAAAGACCGCGCAGGTCTGGAACAAATCCGCGAATGAGTCCGCTGGAATCACGGAAGCAATTGTTGATCGCGGAAAGCGAACTCAACCGCGCCCAACTAGCCGGAGATCTGACCGCGCTGGCGGCGGGCGCTCGCACGCTTGCTCACCGCGCCAAATCCTTCGGCTCAATCGTTTCGTCCACCGCAGTGGTGGTGGCAGGCCTGACGGCCTTCCGACGCGGCAAGTGCGTCGACCCGGCAGCGAAACATTCCTGGTTGCGAACCATTATCAGCGGCGCGGGCATGGTTTGCACCTTCTGGCTGGCGTTTCCTGCGAAAAGTCACGATCAAGATAAGCAGGAGACCCACTCGCGCGCTTAACACTTTCTTTTTGTGGTTGCGCACCTGTTGGAAGCAAACCTCATTACGCCGATCTTGCTGGGACGCCGATTCACGCTCAATCCCGTGGTCATCTTTGTGTCGTTGATCTTCTGGACCTGGCTCTGAGGGGTGCCGGGAGCTGGGTCGGGGCCGGTTCGGGATTTAATCAAAGTCGTTTGCGACCCCGTCCCCGCGATGTCGCCCGTCAGTGAACTGCTCTCCCGCTGAGCCACGGTAGGGTTACACCCCATAGTGAAGGGCGATCCCGAGGCGTGTCTCGCCTTGGAACAATAAACCAAATTACAACTCACAACCGCGAACCAAATTCAAATATGACCACACATGCAACAGTGTGAAACACCGGATCAGGCAGCCGCCTATTGGAAGACGCATATCGCGTCTCATCCCTACTTCAATTCTGAATGTGAATGCCTGGTGGATTTCATCCTCAACACACGTCAGCGCGTCAAAGGTCACTATCAGAGCCCCGCAGCTATGAGATCAAAATGATAAGAACCAACTCACAAATGTGACTCCGCTCCATCGCGCTCGGTCACTAACTCGAAATCTCCCGACTTCCAGCTTTGTTCGAACCAGGCTTGCAACGGCGCGTAGAGCCAGGGGAGAGTGTTCCAACCCTTACCCGGCATGATTTGCTCGCGGAGGCAAGCCGCGCTGCGAGGAAGTTTGCTTTCATCGTCTGTTCAGAATGCTGCGGTGCGTTGGATCACCCAAAAAATTGCAACTGAGCCGATGGCGTAAGGCATCACGCGCCATCCCCACGCCGGCGCGCGAACGGGTAAGCAACGCGTTGCGGTGGCGAGGGCCAGCACGGCAGCGATGAATGCAAGTTGCCCGATTTCCACGCCGACGTTGAAAAATAACAGCGCCAGGGGAATCGCTTGTTGAGGCAGGCCCACTTCGCTTAACGCGCCGGCAAAGCCCAGTCCGTGCAACAGGCCGAAGGCGAAGGCCACCACCCATGGCGCGCGTTCAGTCAGTCCCGGTTTGCCTTCACGGCCACGAATGATTTCCGCCGCGACGAACACGATGCTCAACGCAATGACCGCCTCGACGGGCGGGCCGGGCACATGCACGAAACCAAGCGTTGCCAGTGCGAGCGTGAGGCTATGCGCCAGGGTGAATGCCGTGATTGTGCCGATCAATCGCTTCCAACCTTTTACCAGCAGCACAAGCGCGAGGACGAACAGCAGATGGTCAATGCCAAGAAGAATATGTTCGCCGCCCAGTATCAGGTATGTCGCAGCCACCTGCATCGCGCGCGGCGCGGCTTCGACGACGAAGGAAGGCGCGGACGGCGTAAGCCGCGTGACTTGCGTGGAGCCGTCGAGACGTTCCAAACGTACGAGCACGTCGGTCATCGTCGCAGTGAGCCCGGCGATATGAATAGTGCCTCCGGTCAGTCCGCCAGTCCGTTTTACAGTCCAACGTTCGGTGAAGGCGTTGTTGACCATCGTCGCGCGCGGCACCGTGACATTCGTGGTGCCCTCGGGAAATTCCACGTACAGCCCGAGGCGCAGATTCTCCCCCTGCCCGGGCACTTTCCAAAATGCGTCGTAAGTCTCGGGGCTGGTCTGTCGCAATTCCAGATAGGCCGGTCGCACCTCATGGGCGAATAAGCGAGGCATGCCAGCAGCCAACAGCACCAAAATGACGAGCGCCTTTTTCATGTTATCGTTGCGACTGTTTTTTACTTCCACCGGTTCCGCTTATTCCACCAGTTCGAAATCTCCTGGCTTCCAGCTCTTATCGAACCAGGGTACCAGCGGCGCGTAGAGCCGCAGGAGCGTGTTCCATCTTTGGGAACGTCCGCCTTATACTTCTGCGCGTGAGCGCTCGTGACGATCAGCACTCCAGCGAGCGCGACGGTGATGAGCATTGGTAGGCGTGTGGTTTTCATTGTGGCTGATTAGTGAACTTTGTTTGCTGATTTACTGCGCCTTCGCTTAGCTATTTCGCTGCGACCGTTTTTGCTTCCGGCGATTTCGCCCGCTCGATGGTCACGGCGTAGCGTTTGAGCAGTTCCTGATAAAATTTTTCATTCGCTGCGAGCCGACGGGCGTTGGCGCACTCACGACGGACGGCATCGCGCACTTCCGCCAGCGCGGGCGTATGCCCTTCGGTGCGCGCACTGACCAAAACCAGATGCACGCCGTAGCCAGACTCAATGGGACCCTGCCAGTGACCGGGTGGGCAATCATCCAGCTTGGCCGCAAATTGTTCACCAAATAATTTGGCGATCTCGGTGGCCGGCGCGGCCTCGAACCGATGTTCGAGCAGGAAGGAATCGCCCAGCGCCAGGACATCGGCCTTATCGCCCACCTGCTGCAACTGCGCGAACAATTGCGCCGTGTCGCGCGGAAGGTTTTCACCGCGTCGCTCCGGGTTGAGATAAACGTGGCGGAATGTGAACTGCCGCTGCACTTGAAACGTATCCGCGTGCGCGGCCAGAAAGGCATTCAACTCGGTGTCGGTTGGCTCCGCGAGCGCAGCGACGTCGTCGGTGAGGAACTCCAGCTTTTGCCGCAACCGGCGACGGATAACGGTGTCCTCCTTGTCCAGCCCGAGGGCCACCGCCTCGCGGCTATAAACTTCCTCCTTCACCCGGTCCCGGACCAATCCCTCCAGTTCTTCCCGGGTGGGCGGACGCCGCCATGTGCCTGTGAAAGTCTCGGCCATCGCTGCAACCTGCCCTGCCGAAATGACAATCTTTCCCGGCACGGCACTGCTGCGTTTGGACACCACACTGTAGGCCGCGAAAATCACCACTCCCAGCAGGAGGAAATGCAGCAACGGTTCGCTTAGAATTTTTTTCATCGGCTTGTCGGCTCGCGGTTATTTCGGCGAATACCAAATCGGCGAGGTGTAGGCCCGCTCAGTGACTGTCATCGTGACTTCCTTGGGCATTTTGATTCCGAAGTATTTCGCGTCATACGCCGTCCAGCGCGGTGTTGGAATTTCGATCACGCGACCGTAGTAGAAGGCGCGTTGTGCGGGATCGAAGTCGGGGTCTTTCCAAACAGCGATCAACTCGGGCGTGCCGATAGTGTTGCTCCACGTCGCGTTTGGCACATCCACGGTATTGCCGACCGAGGGCAGCTTGCCGTCAGCACCGGGTTTACGGTCGCCGCTCCACACGACATCATAAACTTTCTCATGCGTTTCACCTTTCGCGTCGAGCCAACCCTTCACGATCTGGTAGCGGTCGAGGTTCGCTCCCATGGGGTCTTTCATGGCTGCGACAAGGAAGGTCGGCGCTTTGCCTTGCGGCGCGTCGCGGAGATCGCCTCCCATCGGCACGCCTTTGGTGTAGCCGACTCTTGCAGGCATCCGGTTGTTCGCATCTGACGCCTCAAAGTTGAAGCCGCCGAAGAAGCGGACGACCATGCGCGGACCGGTAGTGGCATAGGTTTCTTTGCGTTTCATCGCATCGAAGATGGATTCGCGCGTGTTCTCGTTGGCCCACACGGCCGCGTAGCCGGAGGCGGACGTTTCCCAACCCATGATCTTGAGTCCGAGCTTTGGATTTTCCATGAACGGGTGCTCCGCCCGGCGCGCATTCGGCTCGGAACTGGAAACCTTGCCGAAGTAATTGTCCTCGTCGGCGGTGGCGAGGCCGGTGTGCGCGTCGGTGCTGCCGACCAGACCGAACTTGTAGGGGTTCACGCCGAACTCCTTTTCCAGCTTCAGGCCGTTCTTGTAGGCCGAGCGGACATACTCGAATTCCAACATTTCCGGCGTCTTCTTTTCGCTCAAGTCGAGGTTGCCCTTGTCCCACTTCTCGAAGTTGGCGAACTCGTCGTTGGGCGAGAGGAACGGATGCGTCTCGCCGTCACCTTTCATTTGGGTGGCTTCATAAAGGCGCTCCCACTTCTCACGCGCCACCACATACTCCTTGTCCACCTTCTTACCGGTGAATGATTCGATGATTGGAAACATCGTCCCGTTGCCCAGGTTGCCGTTATGAGCGATGGCGAGCAATTCGCCGCCGGTCTTCTCTTCGTACATGCCCATCCACTTCCACAAGTCGCGGGGATTCGGACTGCCCTGCGGCGGCGTGGTGGTATAAGGCTCGACCAGACCGGCCTTCGTGGCGTCGTCACGATAGATGACGTTGCGATGCAAATTGTTTCCCGCGACCAGCGAAGTCCACTCGTAGCCGATGAACGCCGTGAAGCGCCCCGGCTCGTTGGCTTCATCCGCAGACTTCACGATCTCGCGCCAGGTCGAGCGAAAGCCAGCTGTGCCGGGCGCGTAGATGAGGGCCTTGGGGAATTTGCCCTGAGAGAACCCAAAGACAATCTCCATTGCCGCGGCGTGCGCTTGTTCGGGATTGCCTGACTGGATCATATCATACCACCTGCGGCCGGTCGGATCGGCGAGCAACTCTGGTTTGCCCGCGAGGAAGTCGGTGAAGAAACCCATGTTGTCCGAGTGATCGGCCACCACGAGGAAATCGAGTGGACGCGAGAGCTTCACCGGTTGGCCGCTGGAGGCCATGACTTGCTCCCCCTTGGCGAAGCGGTAGGCCTCCTTCGGTCCGAGACGGCAACCCGCCGCGCCGGCATCGAACGAGAGCGAGGTGTGCAGATGCGTGTCGCCGAAGAAGGGACGCGTAGGAAAATTGCGTCCGGCATAGGGGGAGTAAGCCGGCTTGGGAAACACCTTCGTGGAGTCAATCACGCCGGTGTCCGTCTGGATGTCTTCCGCGAACGCCGGGAGTGCGAGGCTGGCAACGGTCAGCGCGACGTTGAGGATGGCGATTAGGTTTCTGGTGCAGGTGGTTTTCATCATTTCGTTCTCATGAATCTTTGCTTGAGCAGAATGATATCCTCGGGATCGTGGGAGACAACCAGTAACGGCGGGTCACTGATCCTTAAACAACAGCCTCCTGAAGGAATCTCGATAATGTCGGGTAGCCGCACGTCCTGGCTCGTTCCGCCCAAGCGTAGCGATAGGAATGGAGGGTGACGCCTTTGATACCGAGTCCGCCGCACCGCTGTTTGAACTCCGTGGCGCGGTCGCCAGAGCGAACGGATCGCAGGTAAGGGAACAGCGCGCCGGTAACAGGCAGACGCCGCAATACGGCTTTCGTCGAAGGTGGGCACTTCTCGTGTGCGCAGTAGCCTTTGCTGTTTCGCCACTTTTACAAAATGTATCCAGATGGCAACAAGTGAATACGTTTGGTAAAAAAGCGGTTGGTTGGAATCCAAGCTCCGGAACATCGGCTCGCGCCTTTTTGGCAACCAAAGTATCGCTGTCATCAATCGCTTTGACCGCGCGGGAAAAAACCGCATCCCTTTTCATCTCCAAGCTGGGCAACTTCTCGTGGGGTGAAGACCCAACCCCTGCCATGTCCAAATATAATCGCTCACGTTTTTGGCTCAGTGACTTGCTCTGGTTTCGACGGTCTTTTTATGTTGAAAAAAGTGATGTGTTTTTACAACAGAAAGCCGCTCTCTTCCAGCCAATGAGAGCACCGGAGAATTCATGTATGCGCGGCGAATGATCTGTTGAGTCACCACGAGGTCATTGCCGCGCGAAAAGATCATTGCAGCCAATAACTGGCCGGCTTCGTTAGAAATTCAGCCAGTTCAATTCCCTGTCCACCCACGAGCAGTTTGCGCTTTGGTTTGAAATGCGTGGCAAACGCCGCCATCCCCGGCAACGATTCAGCACGCCGTCCGCTTTTCACTTCGATGGCTACGGTGGTCTTGCCTTGGCGCAGGATGAAATCCACCTCCTGATTCCGTTCCCGCCAATACGTCAGTTCGATGTTGGTGCCGAAGCTGGTGTTAAGCAGGTGCGCGCCGACGCAGGACTCGACCAGGCGCCCCCAATGGTTGCCATCCTGTCGGGCTTCTGCCGCTGTTCGGTTATCCTGCGCGGTCATTAAAGCGGTGTTGAGCACTTGCAATTTTGGACTCGACCCGCGTTGACGAACGAGTCCGTGAGCATACTTGGAAAGACCCGCGACCATGCCCGCCCCTTGGAGCAATTCCAAATAGTGTGCGAGCGTGACGGTGTTGCCCGCGTCCGTGAGTTGGCCGAGCATTTTCTGGTAG
>JANYBF010000149.1 GCA_025360895.1 Verrucomicrobiota bacterium | reverse complement strand
CGAGTCGGTGTTTTGCCGTGAGTCTTGGGCAAGACTTTGCGGATGGCCTCCAGCACTTCTTCCAGGGAGACCTTGCGGACTTTGCCTTTGTCGGAGCGCGGTTTGTTTTCCATGACGGTCACGCCGTGTTTCTGGAATCGGGAGTACCAGGTTTGAATCGTGCGCCAGGTGAACTGGCGCAGATGACCGTCCTCGTCGGTAAAGGTCATTTGACTGACGGCTTTGATGCGCGCCTGGATGGAGTTGCCTGGCGCCATGTCAATGGCCCCGAGCACACGCATTTTCAAATAGGGAGTGGGATTTCGCATGGGGGATGTTTTTCAAGTTGCCCGTGCCGGCGTTTGCCCGGCAACGGAATGGTTTTTCATTCACGCCGGCGACGCTACCGGACGGACTCCAGGGAGGAGGAGGGTATTATCGTGTTGTCGCCGGCGCGCAACCCGTCCCCGGAAAAACGCGGTGGCGGCAATGCGGCCAGAAAAAGAGTTGGCTGCGCGCGACCTCAACCCAAAAACGGCTGCTGAAACTCAAGCTGATAATCCGCCGGTGGACACGCACCACCGGGAAAGATGAGTTGAAGATGTTCCACCGTTTGCAGCAAGGGATCCGTGTGCGTACCGACCGGTGGCGTTTGCTCGCGGCAGAGCTGCGCGCGAAAAATGTCCAACCGTTGCCGCAGCCGGCGTCGCAGCCGGTAAAACGTTTCCAGCGCGAAGGGCAGCCGCAGGGTTTCGACCGCAGCCTTGACCGAAAGTCCGGCGAGCAATTTTGCCAGCCACGGCCACACCAACGAAGCCGTCACCGTATGCCGCGGCAACACCTCCGCCAGGAAGAAAGAAAAAGTGCGCCCGCAACCGCCGCGCTGCCCGCGATTGGAACAAAACACCCGCTGCCCCCGGCAGCCGCAATGCGGACACGGCGACTGCTTGAGGGAAAAAGCTGCGTCTTCAACTCCTGCGCATCGCGCACAAAATGAAAAGGCCGATGGAACATCCCGCCTTCCTGCCTGAAGGCGACGGGGATCGTCGAGCCTTTTTTACGGCACGGCCCAACGGCGCAACTCGATTGAGAAAGGTTTTGGAAAAGAGGGCGACGGCGCCAGACGGCACTTCAGCCACACTGGAATCGTAATCCTCACCAAAATTGCGATTCCAATTCGGCCAAAACACGGCCCTTTTTACGACGGCACTGCGGCACTTAACAGTTACTTCCCATGAACCGGAGCGCCGATCTCCGATCCGGCACGTTGGCAAAGGCCGGCTTGAACCACGCCGGGTCGGAGACCGGCGCTCCAATCACGCGGTTCATGGCCGCGATGTCCGGCAACAAATCGCGGGGTTCTCCTCGCGCCCGCTGCTACTTTGCAAACCGGCCCTCACATTTTTGCAACGATGTCCCGGGCTTGACGGATGAGCGCGAGGTCGCCCGAGAGGTCGCCGAAGCGGAAACGCGGCAGGCCGCTTTGCTGCTGGCCCAACAACTCCCCCGGCCCACGCAATTTCAAATCCGCCTCGGCGATGCGGAAGCCGTCCGTTGTCTGCTCCAGCACCCGCAACCGTTCGCGCGAGTCTGGTTGTTTCGCGTCGGAAATCAGGATGCAATGGCTCTCGTGGGCGCCGCGGCCAATCCGCCCGCGCAATTGATGCAATTGCGCCAATCCGAAGGCCTCGGCGTTTTCGATCAACATCACCGTTGCGTTCGGCACGTCCACCCCCACTTCGATGAGTGAGGTGGCGAGCAGCACATTGACGCGATGCGCGCGGAAGTCCGCCATGGCGGCTTCCTTCGCTGCACCTTTCAATCGGCCGTGCAGCAAGCCAACCTGGAAGGGAGCAAGTTTGGCCTTCAAATTTTCGAATTCCTTGGTCACCGCTTTCAAACCATCTGCCGCGTCCTCGACACGCGGATAGACGACGTAAGCCTGTCGGCCCGCAGTGAGTTTTTGCCGGAGAAACTCCCAGACCTTGGGCAAAGTGTCCGTCGTGCGCACAAAAGTTTTCACCCGGCCGCGGCCCGGCGGTAGTTCGTCAATCACCGACAAATCCAGGTCGCCATAAAGCGTGAGGCCCAGCGTGCGCGGAATGGGCGTGGCTGTCATGACGAGGAGATGTGGGTAAGTCCCCTTGCGCACCAGCGCTTCACGCTGGGCCACCCCGAACTTGTGCTGCTCGTCAATGATCACGAGGCCGAGGTTTGGAATATCGAAACCGGTGGTGAGGAGGGCGTGGGTGCCGATCATGAGCAGTGCGGAGTGTGGAGCGTGGAGTGTGGAGTAGTTGGCGCTACCGCGTTCTATGTTGGATGTTGGATGTTGGATGCTGGATGTTTTCCGACTGCCCGTTTGCATTTCCACTCTTA
>JANYBF010000425.1 GCA_025360895.1 Verrucomicrobiota bacterium | reverse complement strand
TGCCGCCGACGGCAAAGGTGTCATCGTCAGGGTGTGGCGTGAACACGAGGACGGTTTTGTTGTTGTAATTTTCGAGGCGCTCGGCGGGTGCCGTCTTGGCTACCCATGCCATCAAAACGGTTGCACAAATCAGAAAGGTAATTTTCATTTTGTATTTTCTTTTGAGAATGGGTTTGAATGGGTTAATTCACGTATGGTTTTCGGGCAGTGCCAGACGTGACCGAACTGCCGGAGAACCTTATTAACCGCAGAGGTCGCAAAAGTTCTCGCCAAGGCCGCAGAGAAAGCCCGCCTCCGCGTTGCTCTGCGCCTTGGCGTTGAATTCTGACTACATTGAGGTTCATTTTTATTTCTCCTTCGCCAGGATGGCCCCCGTCGGACGGGCGTGAAAATCCGTGAAGCGCCGCCCTTCGCCGTGCAACCGGTCAAGATTCGGAGTCTTCAGGATGGGATTGCCGTGGCAGGAAAAATCGCCGTAACCGTGATCATCGGTGAGGACAAGGACGATGTTGGGCCGCGCCGGCCAGTTGACGGCGGTGGCCATTCCGGGGAGCAAAAGCCCAAACAGCAACGCAACCCACCACTTGGTACGATTTTGAAACATGTGTTGGCGAGCGCAGCGTAGCAAGCGGCTCAACCGTTGCAATCCAAGAGCGCCGGAGAAAGAGGGTTGGCTCGTCGAATACCCTCGAAACGAGCGGGCCTGGCGTTGGGAGTTCTGCGTTTACACGGATCGAGGTGGAACTCCGAACAGCGGCTGGATCAAGCTGCACCCCAATTTCCGGCTTGCGCTCGGTTTAGTTTTTCATCCCCCGCCTTGTGGCGGGGATCAAACCCGCAGGCCAACTCGGTTTCAAACCTCCACCAGAAAACCCGCGGCACAATTATGGAGTAATATGCAGCGTTTCCTCTTCGCCTCGCGTTTACTATGGTGGGCCGCGCTGGTATGACGGACACCCGGATTGAAGAAATCAGAAAACTGCTCCCGCAAGCGATGCTCCCCGATTGGGTGCGGCTCGGCGCGCGGCTCGTCCGACTGTTGCGCGATCAACGCCACCCAGGGACGCATGATGCCATCATGGATCGGTTGCTCGCCCAAGTCCGCGCTTCCGTGGGGCTGCGGGAGGAGCGTCGTCGGCAACTGCCGCGCATCAGCTATCCGCCGGAATTACCCATCACCAGTCGCAAGGACGACATTGTCGCGGCGATTCGCGCGCACCAAGTTGTCGTGATCGCGGGCGAAACCGGCTCCGGCAAAACCACGCAGATTCCAAAAATGTGCCTCGAAGCGGGCTTGGGCATTGAGGCCAAGATCGGTTGCACCCAACCCCGCCGTGTCGCCGCGCTTTCCATCTCCCGGCGCATCGCGGAAGAACTGGCGGTCAACTGGGGGCGCGAAGTTGGCTGCAAGATCCGCTTCGACGACCGTTCCAGCGAGCACACCTATGTCAAACTGATGACCGACGGCATCCTGCTGGCCGAAACCCAGGGCGATCCCCTGCTCTCCGAATACAACGCGCTGATCATTGATGAAGCCCACGAGCGCAGCCTGAACATTGATTTCCTGCTCGGCTATCTCAAGGGACTCCTCGTCAAACGCCCCGAGCTCAAGCTCATCATCACCTCCGCAACGATAGATACGGAGTCGTTCTCGCGGGCGTTCAACAACGCACCGATCATCGAAGTTTCCGGGCGGCTGTATCCCGTGGAAGTGGTCTATGCACCGTTCGATGCGGATTCAGAAGAGCGCGGGGACCTGACCTACATTGATGCCGCCGTCCGCGCCGCGGAACAAGTCCTGTGCGAACCCGGGAATGGCGATGTCCTGATTTTCATGCCCGGCGAACGGGATATTCGCGAAACGAGCGACTTGCTTGAGGGGCGTTTCGGACGCGAGGCGGAAATCATCCCGCTGTTTGGCCGGCTCAGTGCGGGGGATCAACAACGCGTCTTCGCCCCGGCGCTGCGGCGCAAAATCATCATCGCGACCAACATCGCCGAGACCTCGTTGACCATTCCGGGCATTCGTTACGTGATTGATTCCGGCCTGGCGCGCATCAGTCGTTACAACCCGCGCACGCGCACCAAACGCCTGCCGGTCGAGGAAATCTCGCAAAGCAGCGCCAACCAACGTAAAGGCCGGAGTGGTCGCGTGCAGGATGGCGTGTGCATCCGCCTTTATTCCGAGGAAGACTTTGAAGCGCGCGCGCCGTATCAGCAGCCGGAAATTCAGCGGGCGAATCTCGCCGAAGTGATCCTGCGCATGAAAGCCTTCCGGCTTGGGGAAATTGAAACGTTTCCGTTCGTCAATCCGCCACCGCCCGCCGCGATTCAAGGCGGCTACGCGTTGCTCCAAGAACTCGGCGCGCTGGACGAACAGCGGGCGCTGACCCCCTTGGGCCAGGACCTCGCGCACCTGCCGATTGATCCGACCCTCGGCCGGATGCTGATCCAATCCCAGCGCGAACACGCCGCGCGCGAGCTCCTCATCATCGCCGCCGGTTTAAGCATCCAAGATCCGCGCGACCGGCCGCTCGACGCGAAGGACGCCGCCGCTGCCGCGCACAAACGGTTTGTTGATCCCAAATCTGATTTCCTGACGCTCCTCAACATCTGGAACGCCGTTCACGACCAGTGGGAAAAACTACGGACCCAGAATGCGCGCCGTAAATTCTGCCGCACAAATTTTCTTTCGTACCTTCGGATGCGGGAGTGGCAAGACTTGCACGCGCAGTTACACGGCGCGCTGGAAGACTTGGGCCGATTTAAGCTCAACGAGAGCAACGCGGATTACGCGGCCATTCATCGCGCGATTCTCACCGGCCTCCTCGGACACGTTGCCACCCGCAAGGAACGGAATCTTTACCAAGCCACGGGCAATCGGCAGGTGAACATTTTCCCGGGCTCGGCCTTACATGACCGCGCGGAACGCCGGGTCATTGCCCCAAACCACAAGGGCAAAACCGCGCCCAGGCCCGCTTCCACGCAACAGCCGCCGTGGATCATGGCCGGAGAAATGGTCGAAACCTCGCAGCTCTTCGCCCGCACCGTGGCCGGCATTGATCCGCTCTGGATCGTTCAGCTCGCGCCGCATCTATGCAAAGTAACGCATAGCAATCCACGTTGGATTACCGCCGCCGGAAATGTTCTTGCCGATGAAAAAATCACGCTCTACGGCCTGGAAGTAAGCAATAAAAAAGTCGTCTACGGAAATATTAATCCGAAGGAGGCCACGGAGATTTTTATTCGCGCGGCGCTCGTCGAGGAAGATTTGCTGCCCACGAGCCACCTTCGGGAAGAGTCGGAAAACGACTTTGATGAGATCCGTGCGCTCAACAGCGCGACGCCCAAGCCGCCGCCGTTGCCGCCGCAATACGCCTTCCTTGAACACAACCGCAAGGTGCGCCAGAAGATTGAAACCTGGCAGACTCGCGTGCGGCGCCACGATTTCATGGACCTCGATCAGGCACTGGGCAATTTTTACGCGCACCGCCTGGCGAATGTTTCATCCGTCCACGAACTAAATCGTTTTTTGCGCGACCAATCCAATCCCGCGTTGCTCTGCGTCACCGAGGCCGATCTGACCGGCGGGGCCGCAGAATTGAGTTACGACGCGGAAGCGTTTCCCGATGCGGTGCCGCTGGGCGGCCAGCCCGTTGCCTTGTCCTACGCCTACACTCCCGGCGAGGAACAAGACGGCGTGACGGTGAAGCTCGGCTTTTCGCTGGCCCAGACCATTTCGCAAGCGAGCGTCGAATGGGCCGTGCCGGGCTTGCGTGAAGGGCAGATCAGTGAACTGCTGCGCGCGTTGCCGAAAGCTCTGCGCCGCGAGTTGATGCCGTTCCCGCCAAAGATCACCGAGATCGCCCGCGACCTGCGACCCGCCGGCGATTCATTGCAACAAGACCTCGCCCGCTTCATCCACCAACGCTATGGCGTGGAAATTCCGGCGAACGCCTGGCCCGCCGACGCC
>JANYBF010000079.1 GCA_025360895.1 Verrucomicrobiota bacterium | reverse complement strand
CCCAACGCCGACCTCCTCGCCAGGCAGGCGGACGTTATTTTCCTCGCCCTCCCGCACGGGGTCGCCGCCGAATATGCGGTGCCGCTGATAAATGCCGGCTGCGTTGTCATTGATCTGAGCGCAGATTTCCGGCTCAAGAGCGCGGAGGTTTACAAAGAGTTCTACGCGCACGACCATCCCGCGCCGGCACTGCTCGCCAAATCGGTTTATGGTCTGCCCGAAGTTTATCGCGAGGAGATCAAGCAGGCCCAGCTTATCGCGTCGCCTGGCTGCTATCCGACGAGCATTTTGCTCCCGACGATTCCGCTGTTACTGGCGGAGCTGATCAAACCGCACGGCATCATTGCCGATTCCATGAGCGGCGTGAGCGGCGCGGGCCGCAAGGCAGAACTCGACTATCTGTTCTGTGAGTGCAACGAAAGCGTCCGCCCCTACGGCGTGCCCAAGCACCGGCACGTGTCGGAAATCGAGGAGCAACTCTCCTTCGCCGCCGGCATACAAGTTGTAATCCAATTCACGCCGCACCTGATTCCGGTGAATCGCGGCATCCTCACCACGCTTTATCTCGCACCCAACGAACATTTCAGTGACGCAGCCGGCGCAGCAAAGTTTGGTGAAAAGGTTTCCGCCTGCTACGCGAAAGCCTATGCCAACGAACCATTCGTTCGGTTGCTCGAAGGCAAAGCGTTGCCCGACACTAAAAACGTTGTCGGCACGAATGTCTGCGAAATCGCGTGGCGGCTTGATCCGCGCACGGGCCGGTTGATCGTTATGAGCGCCGAGGACAATCTGGTCAAAGGCGCAAGCGGCCAGGCGGTGCAGAGCATGAATATCCTGTGCGGCTTCCCGGAAACGGCAGGCTTGATTTGATCGGAGTGCCAATTTCTGGCAAGGCGTGAAGCTACGATTGATCGCATTGTGCCGGGTGGCGAGCTGTCTTTCGAATTCGCCGGCGATCGCCTGCGCATCGAAGGAAGATTGAACGCCGCCGGGCCGTGAGGCACTCTCCCATCATGAATTGTGTCGTCACCGCCGGGCCAACTTTCGAGACGCTGGACAATGTGCGTCGCCTCACGAATTTTTCCACCGGTCAGCTTGGCACGGAGTTGGCCAACTTCCTCACAACTCGCGGGCACACGGTGACGTTACTCATCGGCGAACAGGCGACCTACGGCGGCCCGTCAGCCGCGCAAAACATCGAGCGCTACACCACCACGGCGAACCTGATGGAAAAGTTGCAGTTGCTCGCGGGGCAAAACATCGGCGCGGTATTTCACGCGGCGGCAGTAAGTGATTTTCGGTTTGGAAAAATCTGGTTGCGTGCCCCATCCGGCGAGTTGAGCGAGATCAAATCCGGGAAATTATCCACGCGTTCGGGCCCGTTGTTGGCGGAGCTGGTGCCGACACCAAAAGTCATCGCCGGTTTACGCACCTGGTATCCCACCGCGCGGTTGGTGGGCTGGAAGTTCGAGGTGGACGGCGATGGGGCGAACGCGTTGCAGGCGGCGGAGCAGCAGCTTCAGGATTGCCGGACGGATGCTTGTGTAGCAAACGGACCAGCCTATGGCACGGGCTTCGGCCTGGTAACGGGCGCCGGACGTTGCACGCCGCTCGCCGGTCAGTCGGAATTGTTTACGGCGCTGTTGGCGTTATTGGAGCTGGCGTGATCCGGTTTGTCCCTTGTTTTCATTCCGGGGCTAACGCATCTTGGCCGGGCCGGGCCGGTAAGGCCGGGCGAAAAATTGTGTCACCCAGTTTCAAAAAATTCATTCAGAGCTGGCTCATCAATACCCTCGCGGTCTTGGTGACGGTGGTAGTCCTGCGCGGCCACATCCGCTACGCCACCCCGGCGGACCTGTTTGTGGCGTCGCTCTTACTCGGCGTCCTGAATGCATTCATCCGCCCGTTCATGCTGTTGCTGGCCTTGCCGTTGCTGATCTTCACGTTGGGGCTTTTCACGCTCGTCATCAACGCGGCCCTGCTTTACCTCGTGCATTGGATCATGGGCGAAGGCTTTGAAGTGGACAGTTTCGGCTGGGCCATGCTCGGTGCGCTCATCATGAGCCTGATCTCGCTGCCCTTGAACATCATGACTGGCGCGGGCAACACCCGCCTCTCCGTGAGACGTCAGCCGCGGCCGACCGATTCCAAGCCCGGGGGCGGCGGCAAGGGTCCGGTAATTGATGTTTGAACTTTAATCGCGCTGATACGCGGCCCGGCGGGTGACGATGCCGCGCGCGTTGAATTCCCGCTCGAAATCCGTCAGCAACGCTGCCAACGCCGCCGGAGTGGCCATGGGTTGAAAACGCGCATCCGCCGCAAACACTGCCATCATCTGCCCGAAGTAATCTTCGTCATCCGTGCGAAGATAAACCACGCCGCCCGGCGCCAGGGCGTGCCACGCCAAGATGGGAAACCGTTCATTGATGAGCCGGTGCTTGCGATGTTTCTTCTTGGGCCACGGATCCGGGAAATAGATGTGCAGCGCGGTGGCAACATTCGGGGGCAACAGGTACTCCAGTAAATACGCGCTCTCGATGCGCACGCCGCGCAAGTTGGCGGCGCCGTTCCGCCGGCCCTTGCGATCTAATTTACGAATGCGCCCCAGCAATCGTTCCACGCCGAGAAAATTTATCTCGGGAAGCTGCCGCGCGTACTCGGCCAAAAAGGAGGCGTCACCGCATCCGAGTTCGACCTCGAGCGGTTGCGGGGTCGGAAACAGGTGGGCCAGACTGATCGGCTCCGTGATGGAACGGAAAGTATAAATCAAATCCGGCATGGCAACTCGCACCGCAATTTCACTTTGCATCGGCAACAGCTTTGCCCGGCGTGAACCCGCCGACGAGTTATTTTTCGAGGTTATAAAGGGTGACTTTTTTACATCAGTTTCTCCTTTCGTGAGATTAGGTGAGCCGTTACACATACCGGAGTAATTTATGATTTCCCCGCGCGTACGCAACAGCTTGTGGTTCCTCCTGTTGATCAGTGTCTGGCTTTTTCCAGGTGTGATCGGCCGTGATCCTTGGAAAGCGGACGAAGCCTACACCTATGGCTTGGTGCTTAACATCATGGAGACGGGTGACTGCGTGGTCCCCATGCTGGGCGGCGAACCCTTCATGCAGAAACCGCCGTTGCTGTTCATCACGGCTGCGGGTTTCGGCAAGGTGCTGGGACCGGTGATCGGACTCGAGAGCGCGATCCGGCTGGCCACGGCGTTGTTTCTCGGGCTGACGTTGCTCTGTCTGGGACTCGCCAGCCGGGAACTCAACGGCGAAGCCAAGGGCTGGCTCGCGCCGATGTTGTTCGCGGGCTGCGTCGGCCATTTCCACGAGTTGCACATGCTGATTACCGACGTGGCGCTCGTGTCCGGTTTTGCCATCGCGCTTTACGGGCTGGCGTTAGTGCCACGCAAGCCGTGGGTTTCCGGCCTGATCACGGGCACCGGCATCGGCGTCGCGTTCATGTCGAAGGGGTTGCTGGGTCCGGGCCTGATCGGGGTGACGATGCTGTTCCTGCTTTGTTTCCGAACCTGGCGGAGCCGGGCGTATTTGATTTCGTGGGTCACCACGGGCCTCGCCGTGCTGCCGTGGGTACTGCTTTGGCCGGGGCTGCTCTACGCGCGATCGCCAGAATTATTCAACACCTGGTTCCTGGACAACAACTGGGGCCGCTTCCTGGGGGCCGCCAAGATCGGCATTGCGAACCGGCTGGGTTTGGATGATTCGCGCTACAACTTCTTCTTCGCCGCGCTCTGGTTTGCCTGGCCGGCGCTGCCGCTGGGCCTCTGGGCGCTGTGGAAGGAAAAACGTGCCGCTTTCACGAAGCCGGGTGTGCAGCTTCCGTTGCTCTCCCTGCTCGTTATCCTCACGATCCTCACCCTGTCGCGCAATGGCCGCGCGCTTTACGCCCTGCCCATCTTGGTGCCAACTGCGTTGCTCGGCGCCCGCGGCGTCGGCTGGTTGAGCAAGCGTTTCGCCAAAGGGGTACATGCGTTTTGTTTTGCGACGTTCGGGCTGGCCTTGGGGGTTTTCTGGCTGGGCTGGACGGCGCAAATGACGGGCTGGCCGGGTGCCATCTGGCAAAGGCTGCATGCGAAACTTCCCAATTTCCATCCCGCGTTTGGGCTTGGTGCATTTCTGATCGCGTTCGTGTTCACCGTCGGATGGGCGATCTGGATGTTGCGCCAACAGAAAGACGCCCCGGTCAACGCCGCAGTGAACTGGTTGCTGGGAGTGGCCGGTGTCTATCTGCTGGCCATGACGCTTTGGCTGCCGTTGGCCGAATCGAACATGTCGTTTCGTCACCTAACGTCGTTGCGCCAGGCCTTGCCGGTCGGACACCAATGCATTCGCAGCGTCGGCCTGGAGGAAGTGCAGCGTGCGATGTTCCACTACTGGGCGGGCGTCAAGACCCTCCGAACCGAAGTGAACCAGCAAGCGGATTGCGATTTGCTGCTGGTTCAAAGCGATATCCACAGTGAAAAAGGCCGCACCGCGCCCGAGGGTTCTTGGAAGCTAATTTGGCAGGAGGTTCACAGCCAGAAGGAACTGTTCCGGCTGTACCGGAAAGCCACCCCTGCGGGACCGGTTAGCCCGTGAAATTGCTAAAACGCCAACGGCAGCAATGCCGGCCAGCAATAAAAAAAACCTCTGACCTTCCCATTCCAACCGGTGGGGCTGCCGATGAGAGGGGCGTTTGGCGGGCGAGCCGGTTCGCTCGCGTCGGACATACAAACTGAAACTAGAACTGGCCACCACACCGGCCCCTGCAATTGGTGCGTTCCCCACTAAAAGGAGAGCTTTCTCTCGCTGATAGTTCCGTTTACGGAATTTGCGGCTCCGCGAGAGGCAGCGGATTGGAAATCCATGCGGCGCGATAGAGCCGCGACGGCTGTTGTGGGAATGTGGAATCAATCACCGCCAGATCGCCGCTGGCATCCGCCGTGGCCACGGCCAGCGACAGCCACGTGCTGTTGTTGGGGGGATCGGCGTATTCCACCCGGCAAACCGATCCCGGTGCGGCTCGCAAGGTGAGGCGGAAACCACCAAGGGCCAACGGCGCAATCCGCACCCGCGACAAGAGCGACGGTGTGAGCAATAACTGATTTGATGGGAAGCTTTCAAGACCGGTGGCGTCGTAGGCCACGGCGTAAAGCCAGTAACCGGTGTTAGCCAGCAAGTCGTACAGCGTGACCGTGAGATTGGTGCCGACATTGAAACGGTTGGTGGTCAGTTGATTGGTCAGTCCGTAATAGATCGCGTAACCTTGGATGGCCGGGTCATTGGCCGAATTCCAAGCCAGTGTTATCGGCGCAGCTTTTATCGGCGCGGTTCCCAACGCGAAAACGTGGGCAAGAGATCCGAGCAAAAGAATCACGATTGCGACCAAACTTTTCTCCCACCGGAACGGTACAGCTTTTTTCATTTCACAAATGGCTTGGCGGGATAGCTGAATCTCCCCGGTCCAAAACAGATCGGAGAGCCATTTGATCTCGCATGCAACGCGCTTAGCAGTGGTGGTGCCACCGCTATCCTGGATAATCGCGAGCGACCACCCGCGCGGCCGCAGGCACAATTTCACCCGGGCCCGGGATTGGAGTGGATTCGGAAAAACTTCTGCCAGGGCAAGCAGTTGGGCGCATCCACTTTTCTGTGTTGGTCGCCGCCGCAGGCGGAAGCCGGACGGCAGATTTTTTGAGATTTTTTTCGAGTTGCCGGAGATGAATCTACGAGGCAACCGGACGTGTGCGGGATTTGAACAAGCAACGATCGGAAATCGATCATCCAGCAACCGTTTCCTGGCGCTGCGTGAGAGAGAATGACTGTCCGCCGACGGTGGGAAACCTGCTCGCGTAACCAATGGATTTCTGGCATGAATATGACTTGGATGAATCAGGGGCAAAAAACTGTTGCATGCGAATATTAATTATTGATGACGAGGACAGCATCCGGAGCACGCTCACGATAATGTTGCAGGGGTTGGGGCATGACGTCGTCGGCGCGGCCAACGCGCCGGCCGCGTTGCGGGCCGTGGATCAGGCGCAGTTCGACGTGGCGTTTCTGGATCTGAAACTCGACGACGAAGACGGCTTGGAGTTGCTGCCGGAGCTTCTGCGCAACAACGCCCGCCTCGATGTGGTGGTGTTCACCGCCTACGCCTCGATCGAAAGCGCGGTCGAGACCATGCGCCGGGGCGCGGCGGATTATTTGCCTAAACCATTCACGCCGGAACAAATCCGCCAGGTGTTGCGTAAACTCGTCAAAACCCGCCAACTTGAGGGCCGCGTAGCAAATCTGGAAGCGCGCCTCTCCAGCGTCGCGCCACCCACAAGCATTGAAACATCCGAACCCGCCATGGAACGTGCGTTCCATCTGGCGTTTACGGCTGCCGCCTCGCCCGCCACCGTGTTGTTGCTTGGTGACAGCGGCACCGGCAAGAGCGTCCTGGCCCGCGCGATTCACGAGCGCAGTCCTCAAAAAGACAAGGCGTTCGTCACGATCAGTTGTCCGAGCCTGTCGGGCGAGTTGCTGGAAAGCGAATTATTCGGGCGGGTGAAAGGCGCTTTCACCGGCGCCGTGAGCGACGCGTGGGGCAAGGTGGCCGTGGCCGACGGCGGCACGCTGTTCCTCGACGAGATCGGCGAACTGCCGCTGGGAATTCAACCCAAGCTCTTGCGGCTCTTGCAGGAAAAGGAATACGAGCGCGTCGGCGAAGCCAAGACGCGCTCCGCCAACGTGCGGGTCATCGCCGCTACCAACCGCAATCTCGAAACGGCGGTGCGCGATAAAACATTCCGCGAGGACTTGTTCTACCGGCTCAACGTGATTGCCATCCGCGTGCCGCCGTTACGCGAGCGGCCGCAGGATTTGAAGCAGATGGCGGCGGGCTACCTGCAGTTTTTCAGTGCCCAGTGCGGTAAGCGTCTCACCGGTTTTGCCTCCGAGGCGCAGATGGCCTTCGACCGTTACGGTTGGCCGGGCAATCTGCGCGAGTTACGCAACGTCATTGAACACGCGGTGATCTTTGCGACCGGCCCCAAGATTGCGCTCAAGGATTTGCCCGAACAACTGAGTCTCCCCGGGGCCGGGGGCGAGGGCGTTCACGTCGGCCTGCGGATCCCCTTGGAACAGGTCGAGAACGAACATATCCGCCGCATCCTTGCCCAAGCCAGCACGATGGAAGAGGCCGCGCAAATCCTCGGCATCTCGCGCGGCACGTTGTATGAACGCAAAAAGAAAATGGGTCCCTAGCCACGTGCTCCGTCATGCTCCGCGCCCGCATCCTTCTAAACCTGATTCCGCGTTTCGCGATCCTGATCGGGGTCAGTGCCCTCGCCCTGTTTCTGTTTTCGCGCATGACTGGCAACGTCGGCCAGACGCTGGTGGATAATTATCAAACCGACGTCGCGGTGCAGAGCATGCGCATGACGTTGGCGCGCATGGACACGGCCCTGCAACGCGCGCGCTCGGAGGAAAAGGCGGCGATGCGCCTGATGTTCGACACGAACGCGCAACTCTTTCAGGAAAGCCTGGAGTCGCAGTTCACCAACCACGCCATTGCTCCGCAGCTCGACCTGTTGCTCCAACTGCGCACCAACTTCCAGTCCCTCGCCGAGGTCGGCGCCCAAATGCTCGCGTCCGCCACCGGCTCCCCCAAACAGCGCACGCTCTATGAGCAGCAGGCCGTTCTGCTCACCAACGCCCTCAACCCGCTCCTCGACCGGATCCACGAGATCACGCATGACAACATCATTGCCACGGGGGAAGAGATTCAGCAGATCAATCGCACTATTCCGAGCCTGCTGATCCTGGCCCTCGTTCTGGCGCTCGGCATCTCCGGCTACGCCAGCTTCAAACTTGACCGTACCATCTTGAAGCCGATCCAAACCCTGACCCAAGCCGCGCGCGCGATCGGCCACGGCAACCTCGACCAGACCGTGCCCGTGCTGTCCAACGACGAACTGGGGGAACTCGCGGTCACTTTCAACAAAATGGCCGCGCAGTTGAACACCTATCGGCAAAGCACCACCGAGCAGATCATCCGGTTGCATCGGACGATGGAAGCGGCGCTGGCCTCCTTCTCCGATCCAGTCTTTATCCTAGACACCCAGGGGCGGGTCGAGTTGAACAATCGCGCCGCGCAAACTTTGAGCGCGCAGCTCAACCTCGATGGGGCGTTGCCGTCGCGCCTCGCCGAAGCCACTGCCGAAGTCCTGCGCACCAATCTGGATTTTCTACCGGACAGTTTTGATGAAGTCCTCACCTTGCGCGTCAACGGCGAGGACAAATCATTTCTCCCCCGCATCCACCTCATGCGGGCGACGGATGCCCGGCCCGTCGGCGTAGCTGCCGTGTTACATGACGTCACCCGCTTTCGATTGCTCGACGACGCCAAGACCAACCTGGTGGCCACCGTCAGTCACGAACTCAAAACTCCGCTCACCAGTGTCCGCATGGTGCTGCACCTGTTGCTGGAGAAAAGTCTCGGCGCGCTTAACCGAAAACAAGCGGAGCTCGTCGAAACCGCCCGCAAGGATTCCGAGCGGTTGATCCGCATGCTGGACGAGCTGCTGGATATCGCGCGCCTCGAAGCCGGCGCGGCCAGTCTCGTCAAAGAGCCCGTCCTCCCGGCCGACCTTGTGCAATCCATTGTGGCCGAAGCGAGCCGCGGGGCTACTGAAGCGGCGGTGACGCTGGAAGTCACCGTTGAATCTGGATTGCCTCCCGTGCTGGTGGACCGCCAGAAAATCGGCTACGTCTTTCACAACTTTATCTCCAACGCCATTAAATATTCGCCACGCGGTGGGCAGATTTACGTCACCGCCACCGCCACCGCCGATCGCAGTGTGCAATTCAGTGTGCGCGATCACGGACCGGGCATCCCCCTCGAATTTCAAGTCTGCATCTTCGATCGTTTCTTCCGCGTGCCGGGCCAGGTGAAGCGTGGCGCGGGGCTCGGCCTGACCATCGCCCGCGAAATTGTCATCGCTCATGGGGGCCGCGTTGGCGTGCGGAGCCAACCCGGGCACGGGAGTGAATTCTTCTTTGCCCTTGATGGCGCCAGTCCGGAGCCGTGAATGTTGTATTTTGACTTGAAGGTGAATCCACGCGCAGGCGTCGAGCGTTCTGCGTGATCTGTAATCCGCCGTCGCCGAACCTCAATTCTTCCGCACCCCACTCACCGAACGCAGTGAAGAATTGAAATTTGAGGGACGAGCGGTCGGCCAAGATGTAAAGTCACCGTTTTTCACCACAAGTTGAGAAGCGATTACAACGCGCGAACGGTTCTCATCACTTCGGTTGTTTTTGCACGGCGTAGAGGTCGCGCATAGTGGCGACATAAAGCACTCCATTCGCCGTAGTGGCCGTGGCGCTGATGGGATTGCCGAGTTCAAGTTCGGCCAGGACTTTCTTCTCCCGGCTCGCCGCAAAGACGTAAAAACTTCCGCTCCGGGTGCCGAGGTAAACCTTGCCATCAGCCACCAGCGGCGAGGCCCAGGCTTCGCCTTTGATTTCGTGCGTCCAGAGCGGCTGGCCGGATTTCGCGTCCACGCAATGAAACGTGCGGCCGCAATCCGCGATGAATACCAGATCATCCATCACTGCTGGAGTGGACATGACATGCTTTGCCAGCGGATACGACCAAACGCAGCCATTGGTGGTGATATCGCCAGTCTTCGTGGCATCAATGCACTTGAGCCACGCTTCGTTTTTGCCCCACCAGAGGTCGCCGCCGCCCGCCACGTAAAGGTGGTCGCGATCAAACACGGGCATGCCGTAAATGTTGCTCGGGCTTTCGCGCCGATTGCTGCTGTATCTGTGAACGTTGGTTTTTGGCGCGTTCGGGTCGAAGTCGAATTGAAAAACTTTCTTTAGCTTCGCAACCGGGAGCGTAGCCGCCTCGTTACCTCGGAGGCTACGAGCGACGGGTTCAAATGCATAAACCACTCCATTCCCACCGCAGAAAAAAATCAGCGGCCGCCCGTCCACTTTGGCTAGTGAGGGCGCTGCCCAGGTGTTATGGAACACCTCCGGCGCGAGGTGTTCGTCGTCGCGGGCGACGAGCCGTCCGGTGTGTTTGTCGAGCACGATCAGGCTGGGAGCATCGGGCGCGCGGATGCGTTTGTGCGTGTTGTCCACACCGTTGGCGGTGTTCAAATAAATATAATTGCCGTGGATGAGTATTGAACTGTGCGCGGCGTCGTGCGGCCAGATGCCCGCATCAGCCACCAGATCAAATTTCCAGAGGATATCAGCGTCGAGCGGGCCGGGTTGGAGCTGTTTGCCATCGGCGGGCGGGCGCAACGGTTCAGGCCGGGTTTCAGCCCCAATCACTTGCCGGGGCGTGCCGTTGGTCGAAGGCGGCGTCATGTAGGCAGCTTCGTCGCGAAATGGACCGTCGTTGCCGTTGGCCAGGCCATTTGCATCGAGGCAAAGTACGGCCCCGCGATTATCTACGAGATAAACGCGATCGTCTTCCACCGTGGCGGTGGAAGACATGCCCATGTTGGGCCAATCCATGTAGGCATCTTCGTCACGCTTTGGCACGACGAGTTGCCAGCGCAGGCGGCCGGTTTCTTCGTCCAAGCACAGGAACACGCCCCGGTCGCCCTGATGTTTGGGATCGCGGGGCTCGCCGTTGTTCGTGCCGATGTAAACGCGCCCCCCGGCGATGATGGGGGTGGAATGTGTCTGCGTGCCGAGCTTCGCCGTCCATTTGAGGTTGCGGCCGGTCTTGGGGTCAAAAGATTCGGGCAAGCCGCGCTCGGTTGAAATCATGTTGCGCGACCACGCCTCACCCCACTGCGGTTGGTCGGCGGCGAACGCGCGCGGATTCCAGACTTCCGCCGTGAGGCAACCGTAGAGCGTCAGGCAGGAAAGGCTTTGTCGCATGGGTGACATCACCATAGGAAAACTCAACGCTTCCAATTCAACAAGGTTTGTTTGGTGGATCCGGGGGGCGCAGCTTGAGGCATGGGGCAGGACATCGCTAACACTTTTGGTTTCTGTCGCCGGCAATAAATGGCCGGCGCGGTCAGACGTTTGTCGCGCCCCGCCACCATCAGTTCAAAATCACGCCAATGTAACATCGGCGTGGCTGTTCAAACGCGCCTTCAGGGTGCGATGGGTGTGCCCTTGACTCGATAATAGCGCTGCCCAGCAACTTCGTAGTCATCCTCAACTTCGTGAAAGTAATCATCGCCGATGATGGGAGTGCTGATGACCTGCCAATCTGGTGGATGCAAGGTGGTGGCGGCTTGCAACTCCCACGTAAAGCCCACCCGCGCACTAAAGGTAACGTGGGTATGGTCCACGTCCGGCTCGATAAAATGAATGTTGTCACCGGCCTGGAAGTACACCTTGATCACTTCTGAAGGCGACTGAATCGGTCCGCCGTTGGTTCCGTTGGTGGAGAAGTCGTAGGCGCGAAATCCGACGGTGTAAACGCCCGGCTTGGTGGCCGTAAATCGCCGGCCGTGGATGTGACCGTAAGGGTCGGTGCCGGGGGCACCATCGTTTTCGCTTAACCGCCAGGTATTCGTGCCGGTCTCCCCGCTGTTCAGGCTGAAAGTGGGGGTAGTCGCGCCCGTGTCCCAAAAAGCGAACGCGCCGCCCGTCGGACCGTCCACCGAAACGAGTTGCGCGAAAATCCGGGAACCAAGCGCCGGAGCATTGGGCACGGGGCCGAGAAAGTTGGTCGTGGCAGCCAGCACCGTGAGGGTGATATTGCCTTGGTAATAGCCGGTGTAAGTGCCGGAAGTGGCGAGGGTGAGTGTCTTCACGTAGTTCGTATCGGTGTCGAAGACATTGCGGTTGTCGAACGTGAGTTGATCGTTTTGATTCGTACCGAGCGCGCCGACGTTGAGGTGACCGTGGTCTTGCGCGAACGCGGATAAGGACAGGGTCGTCAGGGTTAAAACGGACAAGGGAGACAGGATTCGCTTTTTCATTTTTAAACGGATTGATTCAATGGTTTAAGGATTTCCCACCGGATTCACAAAACGCGAACCGGTTTGGGGTAGTTGGAAACGGACAAGGCTCCAATTGAGGAGTTGGGCGTGACCATCCACGAAAAGGTAATTCGCCCCGGACAAATGCCGCCGGATGGCAATTTGCGAGGCGAACGACAACGGCGAGTAATCGCCGTCGTTCGCCGGACTGAAATGGAAATGGTCGAGGTTGACGTAAGCATCCGCGCACTCGCCGAGCCAGAGCGTGTCGGCCGGGGCGGGCACTTGCGTGGTTTTGGAATAATCCGTTGCGCCGGTGACGGCATCCGGCGGCAGCAGGTAATCATTGATCGCGTAACTGAACTTACGGGTTTGGTTTCCGTCGCGCGGACAACGCCACAGGTTCGTACCGTTGCAATACGGCTGCAGCGTGTTCACCCAGGATTGCCCGGTGTGAACGGAACGCGGCAGCGCATCGTTGCTGTCGTCCGCATACAGGCGGGTGGCGATGCCGATTTGTTTGACGTTGCCGAGGCAGGCCGTGGCCCACGTGCGTTGCTTGGCGCGACCGAGTGCGGGCAGCAACAGGCTCGCGAGGATCGCAATGATGGCAATCACCACCAGCAACTCGATCAACGTAAAGCCCCGCAATGGCTTTGG
Source organism: Verrucomicrobiota bacterium (assembly GCA_025360895.1). GTDB lineage: Bacteria > Verrucomicrobiota > Verrucomicrobiia > Limisphaerales > JADLHS01 > JADLHS01. The sequence continues at coordinate 5,418 of JANYBF010000079.1, read as the reverse complement.
CAAAATCACAGAAATAAACCGGGTCGTACGACGACGCAACCGACGTTTGGGAAAACCGGCCGCCGAAATTCATCCGGCGAACAGGCACGAGATCAACGGAGATCAGGCCGCAACGATGCGGGGCGGGGGAACTGGAGGTTGATTGGCTAACTTGAGGAGGGGCGTAAAAGTTTCCGGTAACCGGCAAAAATCACTCGGCGCCGAAAAAACAAATGACGGGCGTTCGGTGCAGAATTCGAGTTTTTTTACCAAGGTGGGGAACTCGGCCTTCCGTTCGGCCTTCTTTCCGGCGGAGATTTGCTTGCACAGTGAGCAGGGATTCTTGCCGTCGAAAGTTTTGGTCAAAGCTTCCTCAATCGAACCGGTCCGAAGATTATTTGCGAGCATGTCCGTCCATGCGACGGTTTGGAGCACCGTCCAATGTCCGCCCGTCGCCGCCAGCAGCGCGAGGATGAGCAACAAATGGCCAAGTCGAACGAACACGCGGCGACAGTCACAAACCGTCCGGAACAAGTCAAGCCCGTTGCAATGGAACTGTTGCAGTGGAACAAATCATAATCGAACTAAGCAGGAGGTTTGGCCCTGCGGCATTTCCCGGAAGGCGCAAGGCTTCCCGGTTCAAATCTAGATCTGAAAGTTGGCCTCCACCCCGGGCGCACGCACGATGCCCGTACGCGCGAGCGTGTTGTTCACAATGGCGAGCAATTGGTTTGGATTCATCTGCTTGTGAAAGAATGCCGCCGCTCCGGCATGGATCGCCTGCCGGGTGTGTTCGACCGGATCCCCGATCGAAGCCATCACCACCGGGGTCAGTTTGAAGTCATCAAAGCGCCGCAGCCAGGCCATGACGCGGAATCCGTCCCACGGCACCGAGCCACCGCTGGCGACATCCGGGGATAGATTTATGTCCAGTACAATGAGGTTCGGTTTTTTCCGGCGCGCGGCCTGGATGGCTTCCGACCCGTCTTTGGCGGTGAGAACCGCATAGCCGTTGTTTTCAAATTTCATGGCGGTGGCGCGGAGGAAAACGGGATCGTCATCCACCACGAGAATCGTCTGGCCATTGGCGGTCACCGGTTTGGGGGCGGGGATCACATCGGCCGGTGCAATCGGTTTAGGTTCCGCCGCGGGCGAGAACAAACTGCGCAGCCAGCGGATGGTGTCGCTTTTGGCGTTGAGCGGCGGGTTCGTTTTCATTTGCATTCGGGCGTTCAAAATTTCTCGATTCGACACCATATAGATACGATGCGGCCGGAGCGGATTCAACTCAGCCAACGCATTATTGTTAGCCCGGAACGCACCGAGATTTCGTCCCGGAAAATACCCGGGGCACGGAGGGCATCAGGGTGCCAGCACGCGGAGGCCCGCCGGCTGCAAACTGAAGCGCGCCGGTAGCGGCCGGCCGAGTTCGCCGTCCACTTCAAAGTGCCTGGTCGCCGGACCGATGACCGTGAAGGATTTTGCGCGCAAGCGGATCACGCTGCGGGGCGGGAGTTGTCGGTGGCTCAGCAAAGCGAGGCCGCAGCGGATCAGCGTAAGCCAGTTCACACAGGGGAAAATGCAGACATGCAGCCAACCGTCAGCCAATTGGGCGTCGGGGAAAATCCGGAACGGCCCCCCATACTGGCAGCCATTTCCAACCAGCACAAGCTGTCCAGTGGTGATGCGCGTGCCGTCGGAAACGGTGAGCGCGGCTTGCGTCTCGGTCATTGCTTTGAGGCCGGCAACGACGTAAGCGAGCGGGCCAATTTTTTTCTTCAACGGCCAATCCACGAGTTGAATCGCGCGGGCGTCGAGGCCGGCGCCCGCGAGTTGGGCGAAGTAGGTGTGCGTCGAGTTGCCCGGTTCGCCCGTTTCAATGCGCGGCAGGTCAATGCGCCGCTCGTTGCCCCGCAGAAGAATGGGCCAGGCGACATCGGGATTCGTGGGGAGACCGATTTCGCGGGCGAAGACATTGATGGTGCCGAGCGGTAACACGCCAAGCCGGGCGCGCTCGAAGCCGCCCGGCACATCGCCCATGCCGTTGAGGACCTCGTTCAGGGTGCCGTCGCCACCGGCGGCGATCACCGTGTCATGGCCTTCCGTAATGGCGGCGGCGGCCAGCCGGCGGGCGTCGCCGGGTGCGGCGGTGCGCTGGAGGTCGCACTCAGTGCCGATAGCGGCGAGGCAGCGACGAAAGCGCTCGGCCTTCTGGCCTTTGGCAGCGGGGTTAAAGATGACGCAAGCGCGCACGTTAGGACATTCTTGAAATCACCGGTGACAAGTCGAGCAGAAAGGTCGGAGGCTAAACTTGTGCCGGTTTAAGTTTTCAGCGCGAGCCAGCGGCGGTGGTCGAGTGGTGGGTTCTTTGTTTGAAGAATCAAGCCTCACCGGACTACTTCAAAGGCGAACCCTTTCAAGTATTCTGTCTCGGGAATCATCGGGATGATCGGGTGGTCGAGCGATTGAGAATAGGTCGCAATCCGGCGCACCACATGGCGGGTGTCGTAAGCGGCGGAGAGGATGACATCCTGGAACGTCACCGCGTCCACATGATGCGAACAACAAAACGTTGCCAACACACCGCCCGGCTTGAGCAGCTTGAGCGCGCGGATATGAATCTCTTTGTACCCGCGCAAAGCGTCCGGCACGGTCGCGCGCGTCCGGGTAAATGATGGCGGGTCCAGCACCACTAGATCGAAACGCGGCGTGACTTTTTCGTGAGGTTTCACGGCGGTCTGCGCTTTGAGCCAGTCAAACACGTTTACGACTTCGGCGCTGCACTTGTTTGTCAACCCATTGGTTTGGGCATTGCGAGTGGAAGCGGCGACCGCATCGGCGCTTTGATCCAGCAGGAGGACTTTCGCGGCGCCCGCACGGGCTGCGTGCAATCCAAATCCGCCGAGAAAGCTGAAGCAGTCCAATACCTGTGCCCCTTTGGCGAATTGCGCCACGGCCTGATAATTCGTCTGCTGATCGAGATACATCCCGGTCTTGTGGCCGCCGATGAGGTCGGTTTCGAATTTCAACCCGTTGAGATTTACCGTCACAGGTCCACCGAGTTCACCCGTGATTACTCCGTTCGCTTCGGTCATGCCCTCGAACTTGCGCGAGGCTACGTCGCTGCGTTCGACGATGGCGCGCGGTGAAAATATCTTTTGCAGGGCGGCGACAATCTTCTCCTTCCGTTTCTCCATGCCAAGCGCGGAAATCTGGAGCGCGAGCACGTCCTCGTATTTGTCCACGATGAGCCCGCTGAGGAAATCGCTTTCGGCGTTCACGACTCGAAACGAGGTGGCGTTAGGCAGATGCTTTTGGCGCAGAGCCAGAGCGGCGCGGATACGTTCTTCGAAGAAATTTTGGTCCACCTCCACCCGCTCCGGTGCGAGCACGCGGACGTTGATGCGGGATTTCGAATTGTAGTAACCCACGCCCAACAAACGCTGGCGATGATCTTTGACCTGGACCATTTCGCCATCGCCGGCTTGGGCGGTCATGCGCAGGATGGAACCGTGATACACCCAAGGATGTCCCGCCACGATGCGGTCGGCTTCGCCGGGTTTCAACAAAATAGTCGGTAACGATTCCATAGTTTGTAAACAGTTTGATTGCGAATGCCGAACGCTGATCCGGCCCAGTGATAATTCCGTCGGATCGGAAACCGGCGCTCCCAGCGGAGCAGAGGAAACCAGAAACGGGCAGGGGAAGAAAGACAAATTGGTTGATCAGTCGGTGAAGCGGCTAGGCGGCAAACCAAGAACAAGTTGAAGCTGCCGATTAAGCTGCCTATGCTGTGGTGTTAAACTGAATTGCAAAATGCAAGTGCCGCTCAAACCTGCGGATAGGGACAAAGCAAAATCAACTTCGACCGCTCTCATTGTGTTTTACCCGAAGTCGCCAGGCGCGAACGCCGATGAGGAATAATGGCCATGAATGTTAAGATTCGTTGGGGCATCCTTGGTGCCGGCAAGATCGCCCGGCAATTCGCCGCCGGCTTGCAGCATTTACCGGACGCCAAGTTAATGGCGGTCGGTTCGCGCACCGCTGAATCAGCGAATGCCTTTGGAAACCAGTTTGAAATTTCCCACCGGCACGCCAGTTACGAAGCGCTGGTGAGCGATCCGGACGTGGACGTGATCTATGTGGCCACGCCGCATTCCTGCCACCAAGCGAACACCATGCTGGCGTTGGCTGCTGGAAAGGCCGTGTTGTGCGAAAAACCGTTTACGCTCACCGCCCGCGAAGCGGAAGAAATGATCACGTTCGCACGGACGAAAAAGCTTTTTCTGATGGAAGCCATGTGGACGCGCTGCTTTCCGTTGATGGGAAAACTACGGGAGTTGCTGGCGGCAAAACCCATGGGCGAGATCCAAATGTTGACGGCAGATTTTGGTTTTCGCGCCGAATACCAGGAGGAAGAGCGATTATTTAATCCGGCGATGGGCGGCGGGGCGTTGCTGGATGTGGGGGTGTACCCGGTTTCGCTGGCTTCCATGATCTTCGGTACGCCGACGCGGATTGCCAGCCACGCAAAGTTGGGCAAGACCGGGGTGGACGAAGAAGCGGCGATCCTCTTATCGCATAGCCAAGGTCAACTGGCCGTCTTGTCCACGGCAATCCGTCTGGAAACTGCGCAGGAAGCCATCATCATGGGCAGAGCGGGGCGCATTCGGATTCACAGTCCGTGGTGGCGACCCACCACAATGACGCTGACTCGTGAAGGTTGTAATGACGAGACGATGGAATTCCCGTTCACGGGCAACGGCTACCAGTTTGAAGCGGCGGAAGTCATGCGTTGCTTGCGCGCGGGAGAATTAGAGAGCCGCTTGATGCCACTTGATGAGACGCTTTTGATCATGCGAACTTTGGACGCGATCCGGGTGCAATGGGGAGGTGCCGTCTCGATCGCGCAAGGCGTTTGAGTTGGTTTCGCATTCAGTTGTCGGATTAATGAAAAGGGACCTCCCCTTGAACCACTCCAATTGATTTGGACGCAGACACCGCGGCAGGTGGCCAACGGATTCCGCCGCCAATGCTTCGCAATCCCGCCGACAGCCTTTCAGAACTGTAATGCTCCCGTCAGTCCCACGTAATCAGCGAATGTTTAGGTATGACGTGACCGAGGGCAACCGCGTGCGCGCCTTCTTCAAGAACCAACAACCAAAGAATAAATGAGCAGTTCACACTGACACCAACAAGTCACTACCAATATGGAACGGCGGGCCGGCCAGCGGCGGTTTTTAGGCGTCGCGGCGCACGAATAATGCGGAGTGGGATTACGATTGGGGTTTATTTTAGGGTTCTTCGCTGATTTCGGTGGAGCCGGTGGTAGGCTTCGGGCCTGACGCCTGAAAAACTGTTTCACGAGTTGTTGGGGTTGGGATTGAACTGGGAAGTGATCGAGAGCCGGTTTGATCAAAAAAGCGGCACAGTCTTTTT
>JANYBF010000052.1 GCA_025360895.1 Verrucomicrobiota bacterium | reverse complement strand
AATTTGCGTTGTCCTTCATTGAGCGTGGACAATTTCAGACCCTCGGGCTGAATAGTTTCACCATCGTGTCCGGGGCCGAGTACGAGGTCCCGCATTTGCGACCCAAGGATCGCTTGTTTGCGCTGCTCATCCGGCAGAGCTTTGATGAGTTCCAATGCTTTGTCGGTTTCGCGGCCCATGGGGCGGATCGTTTTGCCTTCGAGGGTGAACCTGGCGGGTTGTACGGCGATCAAACTCGGCGTCAGAACTCCTTGCTCACCGGCGATCGTAATGTTGAGGGCCAGATGGTGGCCGCCAAACTGGATGATCCACGGCTCCGTGGCTGAGGGCTTACCCATGAAGGAGACGTAATAATCGTCGCGACCAAAGGCGGGTCCGCCGCGGCTCTCCTTGCGCAAAGCCTCATCGGCTTCGACAATGCCGACGACCTTTTCGTAACCCATCTTGCTGAGCACAGCGGCGAGGAGATTCATGACGGCGTCGCGCTGGTTTTGTTTCAAGTCGCCCATGCGGAGTCCGCGCCGTTCGGCCATGCCGACCGGCAGGTTGGACCAACGGACGCGCTGGGCGGCATCGTTGAAGTCGAAGCTCACCTTGCCGTGCTGCGTGTCATCGAGGGTGCCGAGGAAGGCGTTGGCGGCGCCGACGATCTTTTGGGTTTGCCCGGTCGCAGCCGCTTCCAACCGCCTCGCATCGAGAACCGCAAAGGCGGCAAGGAAAACCAGGGACCGAAGGATTGGGTTGCGAAAAAATGTGAGTGTTTGCATGCAGAGAGTGTGGGATTACCGGAAACTCCCGGCAATCCAATTCGTTCGTTAGATCGTTTGCTTCCGGTGTTGCCGGTCGGAACCAAGGGCGCTTGATCACGCGTTATGACAACGCAGGATTGATTGATTGTGCGTCCACGCGACGCTCGTCATCGGCGGTCGCAGCAAGAAAGCCAGCGTGGTTTCCGTCCCCTTGCACGGCAAAGGCAACGTCGGTGCGAAACCGAAAGCGGAAGCGGTGGTGGATATTTTGGCGGCGATCAAAGAGCTGCGGGCATAAAACCAACGAGCTTCGGTGGGCCGCACTTTGAGGCGGCTTTGAATTGCCTCCGCCTCGCTCTCCCATTAATCTGCAAACACAATATGAAAGTTCCAATTCTCGCGGCTCTGTTGGGTGTTCTGGCCTTCGCGGCTCGCGCCGACGAGGGGATGTGGCTCTACAATCAGCCGCCGCGCCAGTTGCTGCGCGAACGCCATCAATTCGACGCCACCGATGCGTGGATGGAGCACCTCCAAAAATCCTCCGTGCGCTTCAATTCCGGCGGCAGCGGCAGCTTCGTGAGCGCGGACGGGTTGTTGATTTCCAATCACCACGTCGGCGCGGACTCCTTGCAGAAACTCAGCACCAAGGAGAAGAATTATCTCCGCGACGGTTTTTACGCGCGCACGGCGGCGCAAGAAATAAAGTGCCTGGACCTTGAGCTGAATGTGCTCCAGTCCATCGAGGACGTGACGGCACGCGTCAACGCCGCCGTGCCCAAAGAGGCGGACGCCGCCACGGCGTTTGCCGCGCGGCGCAAGATCATTGCGGAAGTCGAGAAGGAATCGCTCGATCGCACCGGGTCGCGCTCGGACGTCGTGACGCTCTGGCAGGGCGGCGCGTATCATCTTTATCGCTTCAAGCGCTACACGGACGTGCGGCTCGTCTTTGCGCCCGAGCAACAAATCGCGTTCTACGGCGGCGACCCCGACAACTTCGAGTTCCCGCGCCACGACCTCGACATCTGCTTGTTCCGCGCTTACGAGAACGGCCAGCCGGCGAAAGTAAATGATTTTCTCCGTTTCTCGGCGACGGGGGCGCACGACGGTGAACTCATATTTGTCTCCGGCCACCCCGGGCGAACGAGCCGGTTGCGCACCGTGGCCGAGCTGGAAAACCTGCGCGACCAAGCCCTGCCGTTCCGTCTCGGTAATCTCAAGCGGCTCGAAGTCCTGTTAGGCAACTGGAGCGGGCGCAGTGAAGAAAACGCCCGGCGCGCCCGGGACGATTTCTTCGGCGTGCAAAATTCACGGAAGGCGTATGATGGTAAACTCGCCGGGTTGCTCGATCCGGACCTGTTCGCCGCGAAAGTAAAGGGGGAGACGGAGTTCAAAGCCCGGCTCGCGAACAAAGCCGAATTCACCGAGGCGGTCGCGGCCTACGATAAGATCGCCGCCGCCACAAAAATTCTCGCCGCGCAAGCGCCGCGCTCGGCCTTGCTGGAAGGCGGGCTGGCCTTCAACTGCGACAGCTTTGGCCTCGCGCGCACGCTCCTCCGCGCTGGCGAGGAGCGGCCCAAACCCAACGGCGAACGGCTCCGCGAGTATTCGGATTCCGGCAAAGCGTCCTTGGAACTCGCGCTGTTTTCCGAGAAGCCGATTTACACTGACCTGGAAATCCTCATGCTGGCCGATTCAATCACCTTCCTCGTCGCCCAACTCGGGGCGAACGATCCCCTCACGCAAAAGATTCTCGCCGGCAAATCGCCACGCGATCGTGCGGTGGAGTTGATCAACGGGACCAGGGTGCGCGAGGTTGCGTTTCGCAAGCGGCTCTACGATGGCGGCGCCAGCGCCGTGGCGGCGGCGAACGATCCGATGATCGAGCTCGCCCGCCTCGTGGACGGTGATGCCCGGGCGCTGCGCAAGGTGTCGGAGGAACAGGGCGAAACGATGCAGCAGGCACAGGCGGCAATTTCGCGCGCCCGCAACTCGCTGCTCGGCACGGCGGGTTATCCCGACGCCACATTCACGCTGCGCCTGGCGTTTGGCGTGGTGAAGGGTTACCAGGAGGATGGCAAGCCAGTTCCCGCGCTTACCACGTTCGGTTCCCTCTATGAGCGCGCGCAGGAAATGAAAAATCAGCCGCCCTTCGACCTGCCACCGCAGTGGGAGAAACGCCGGTCACATCTCAATATGAAAA
>JANYBF010000030.1 GCA_025360895.1 Verrucomicrobiota bacterium | reverse complement strand
CATCTCCCTTTCCCGCCCCGACCTCCACGTCTTCGTGTTCGGCGGCGACGGCGACGCCTTTTCCATCGGGGGCAACCACTTCAATCACACGGCGCGCAAGAACATCAAGATGACGTATTGCGTCATGGACAACTGGGTTTACGGCCTGACGAAGAAACAGACTTCGCCCACGTCCCCCCTCGGCTTCAAAAGCAAGACTGACCAATGGGGCGCGGTGGATTATCCCATCAACCCGATGAAGCAGGCCATTGCCGCGGGCGCGACGTTCGTGGCCCGCACCACCCACACCAATCCGAATCATGTCCTGCAGATGATGGAGGCGGCCATGGACCACGAAGGCTTCAGTTTCATCGAATGTTTAAGCGAGTGCGTGGAGTTTTATGAAGGCGCATTCGATTCCAGTAATCCGCGCAAGGGCGGCGTGTTCAACCTCGTCCCACCGACCCATGACGTGACCGACGAAGGCGCGGCCTACAAACTTGCCGGCGAAGATTTCCCCGGCAGCTTTGGTATTTTTTACAAGGTCAACAAGCCGACCAAGAACACCAAGGAAACGGAGATCAACCGGACGATGATGGAAAAGTTCAAAGGCCTGAAAGACTGGCAGATTCTTCAAAAGAACTTTGATCGGATGAAATAGTCCGCCGCCTTGTCCAGACTTAAAGCCCCGGCCTCCGCCGGGGCTTTTGCTTTTCCCACGCCCACCCGCCGAATCCGGGCTTGGCAGCCGTTGATTTTGATTTTACGGTGACAGCGTGACTGGGTTTCTGCGATTCGCGGGCATGTTGAACGCGGCCATCTGGCTGGGGGCGACGATCTTTTGCTCAACGGCAGTTCTGGCGGCCTTGAACTCCCCGGACCTGGTGAATCTGGTGGGAGCGAAGTGCTTTGCCCAGGTTTCCGGCGCGCTGACCCAGATCATTTTTGCCCGGCTGTTCCAACTGCAAATCGCCTGCGCCCTGATTGCCTGGCTGCATCTGCTTGGTGAATGGCTCTATCTCGGTCGCCTGCCGCAACGTTGGCGGGTGACGTTGCTCACCGGCCTGTTCGCCCTGAGCCTGATGGGCGGGTTGTGGCTCGGACCGCAACTCACTCGCTGGCACCGAGCCCAATACGCACCCAATCTCCGCGTGGAAGACCGGGAACTGACTGGCCGGAGTTTTCGGTGGTGGAACGGCCTGTTTCAAACCGTCAATGTTTTGATGATCGGCAGCGGGCTGGTTTATTTTTGGCGAGTCACCCAAACGGACGATTCCCCGCGCTTCGTGCGACCGGTCAATTTCCGAAGTTGACAAACCCTGATTGTCGTCAAACTTGTATGCGTAACTGGTAATCGAGATTTAAATGTCTTTCATGGGAACGATATGATCTCCAACGAACGTCCGTCACCTTACGGCCAGCGGCCTTATGGTTCACCCAAGCCGCCGGTCGCCGAGGACACCCTCAAATCCGAAATCATCCAGATCGAGCGCAAGACGTTCCATTTCACGCTCAAGGAAAACCCGCGCGGGAGATTCCTCCGCATCACCGAAGACGTCGGCGGCCGGCGCGACACCGTCATCATTCCTGCCCCCGGCTTGGAAGACTTCAAAAAAATTCTCGACGCGATGGTCAAGGCCTCGGCGGAAATTCCTCCGAAACATTAAAGGACTGGATGCCCCCCGGCGCACCCTGAAACCAGGCGCTCGCTGGGGGTTGTTGGTTTAAACGACCTAATCGCGCTTCACAAAACACGCGGCGACCAACAGCACTCCGCCCAGAACAATGGCCGCAAGGCTCACGTAAAGACTGTTAATCGGTGGCCGGAAATGAAATTCGATCCGGTGTTCCCCTTTGGGTATCTGCACCCCACGCATCAGATAATTGCAGCGCAACAAAGCGGCGGACTGGCCGTCCACGCTGACCTGCCAGTTGGGATCATGTTTGTCGTTCAGCAGCAGCACGGCCGTCACCGTAGTTTGCGCTTTAAGCACGATGTGTTTGGGCGCATAGCTGACAAACTCCACCGGGGCCGCAATTGCGTTGGTGGCGCTGGCTGGGTCCGGTGGTGGCAAATTCTCCGCCACGAGGACAGTCTTCGCCGGATCAAATTCCTTGGCCGCCAATTCCTTCAGCGTGGCCGCATCGTTGGGGCTGACCTGCCAGTTCGCGTAAAGCTTGGCGCGTGGTAACGCCCCGGTAAACTCGAAGAGGGCAAAGGGCCCGGTCGCATTCGTGCGCGTCAGGATCGGACCGTCAGGCCGGTCCTTATAGAATTCAAAGTTCATCACCGGCTGGAACCGTTGCTGTTCGGGATCGAGGAGCTTGACCGCATTCAGCAACCCCGCTGCGCCCAGCAAGTAACGGGTGTTGGTGAGTTCCCAGCGACGTGAGACGCGCGACACATTCTGTGGATTGCCATCGAACTGTAACGCTCCCTCAAAAGCGGCAATATCGGTCGGCACCCGCGGCATTTGGACAATATCCAACGATTGAATGTTGTTGTATTGAAAGAGGTGCTGCATCCATTCGATGCCATAAATCTGCGCAACCATCTCTTGCGCTCCGATGAGTTGTGGCGGGGCGCCGACGCCTCGCGCGAGCCATTCGGGGATGACGGCGACACGCTGCGTATAGGGCCTCTGCCGGAGAAAATCGATCACCGGATTATCCGCCGCCTCCAGGTATTTCTCCTTCCAGTTGTAGGTCACCACCCACCGGGTATCCACCCACGCCAGATCCACCACCAGCAGCAGCCCGAGCAGGACCGCGCCCATCCGCGCCCGGCGTCCGTTGAAGTAGCCACTGAGCATCACCGTGAACAGTCCAAGCGCAAGCGCCAGCAGCAGGACAAACCAGCCCACCTGCCGGGCACTGAAAGTGGCGATGCCATTGGCCATCGTCTCGTCGAACTGAACCTCCTGCAGATAATTCACCAGCCGACCGCGGCCGGATGTATAAAGGAGCCACGCGAGGAGGCTGGCCCCCAACGCCAGTGCCGAACCGATCGTCCACCTCCGATCGAACGGCGATACCTTAGCCCACCATGCCTGCAACTGGGACATCAAGTCACGAGTCACGACGGCCGGCGACTCCAAATACCGGCGACTCAAGCCATAGACGCCGTAGGCGAAGATGATCAACCACGCCCACTGGAAAACGTGCACGAATTTTCCTGGATTCCGAATCGTCGAGGCATAGGGCAACGCGTAGAAGAATTGGTAGAACGGTGCAAACCGACCAAAACTCAGGAGCAGCGAAACCCCTATCACGCCGGTCAAGAACCAGATAAACTTGCGTTGCGCCAGCGAGAAAACGGAATCCGCTTTGCGCAGGGATTGGAACACCGCCCAGAGCGCCACCAAAGTTAGCAGCACGCCTGTGTAACTGCCACCGCCGCCATAGCGCATGAATCCCCGTGGCGGCGGCCCCTGCTTTCCGGAGGCGAAAAAACGATCCCAAGCCGGATCGCGACCGCCTTTACCCCAATAGTTTCCACCGTCCGGGGTGTCCATCCGGAATCCGAACAGGCCCGGCACCACGATCCCCAGCGCCTCGCTTTTGGGGAAACTCCATTGGGTGGCCCAGTCCCAGCGTTCCTGCTTGGTGCGTTGATCTTGCTCCGTTCCAACCACGCCCTGAATTTGAGTTCCAATCAAGCTCGAAAGGGCCGCCCCGGCAACCAAAGCTGCAAACAGGCCAATGACCACGACCCGCCCAATCCCAAGCAACAAATCCTTCAATCGATTATCCCCGATCACCAAGGCATGAACCACGACGCAAACGGCGGTTACCACACTGAAAATGGCGCCAATGTCGAACGCTTCCATGACCCCCATGCCCACCGCCAGACCGGCGAGGGGATAGCGGAGCCAAGCGCGCAAGGGATTGGGACTGACGACAATTGCCAGCGCGAGATAGTTGAGCCCAAAACAGATTGCCTGGGTGCCGACCCCCCAACAAGCGACGCCAAAAAAATCCGAACAAAGCGCAGCCGCCAGTCCGCCCAGGGTCGCCGCCAGGTTTCCCAGCCCAAGTTGACGGCAAAGAAACCAGGCACAGATACCCAGAAACAACAGGGTGATGGGGGCGTAGAACTTGGCGAAACCCAGAGGGCCCAAGACCCACAGCAACGCGGAGGTGAAATTTGGCAAAGCCCCGGGATCTCGCGACCCGTAACCGTTCAAATCCGCCCAACTCCCCGTGAAAGCTTCCGGGACTTGCGCGCGTTCGGCCACCATCGCTCCCAGCGGACCATCATTGGCGAAGACAACCCACGATGGACCAAAGCTGCGCAAAAACAACAACCCAAGGACGACGCAAAGTATTCCGACGAAGCCCGCCAAACCGGCGGAACGCCCGGACGGTGGTTTGGTGTCTACAGGAACTTTCTGGCTCATTTTGCTCATGGCGAACTGATTTTCTTGGGCGTGATATTAAATCGGGAATGGTGAGACACCAGTCAAAACGAAACGCCCGCGTAACCTTGGACGAATCTTTGAGACACCGCCCCCGCATTTCAGACCGCGAAACGGTCAAATATGAATAGCCCTGGGTGCAAACCCACGATGGGATGTTCAAGGAATGTGCTACCCCTGCGGGGTCGAATGTGTTTTGGCTCGGCCCCGTGGGCAAACCGCCCACGGCTATTCGGGTTTTGTCCCTCCGAGACAATCAAGGGCAGTGCGCGGATGTCACCCAGGAGAATTCTCACCCCCAGAGAACGGCTTTACAATCCGAGGCCGTCCCATAATCTCTGCGCGCAACTCCGCCAGCGCATCTGTAAAAATGCCGGGCGGCAAATCCATGGGCATTGATATTGAAACTGCCAGGTTCCTGCTCGCGCGCCGCCGGGAGAAGGCGTCGTTTGACCGGTGCGTCACGCTGGGACGGCAGCATTGCTTCTTAGGCAACAAAGAAACCCGGGGACTACTGAAGGAATTTGGACTTTTGCCAAAGGATTTTCCCAAGCTTTTTCCCGAGGCCTACCCCCGCTACGCCGAGCCGTTCTGGGAAATGCTCGGCGCCAAAGACCTGGCCACGATTGATGCGAGCGATTTTGAAGGCGCCACACGCGTCCATGACATGAACCAGCCCGTCCCCACGGCCTGGCACGAGGCCCACGACGTCGTTTGCGATATTGGCACGCTGGAGCATGTCTTCAACTTTCCGATGGCCATCCGCAACTGTCTGGAAATGGTCAAACTCGGCGGGCATTTCTTCGCCCAAACACCGGCCAATAATTATTTTGGCCACGGGTTCTACCAGTTCAGTCCGGAGCTGTTTTTTCGCGTTCTTTCCCCGGCGAACGGTTTCCAAATCCAGCATTGCGTGGCCGTGGAGTACGGCGTGCGGCGGCGCTGGTTTGCGGTGACGGATCCGGAGGCGATCCGCGCCCGCGTCACCCTCATCAACGCGGCGCCCGTGGTGCTTTTTGTCTGGGCAAAGCGGATGGAAATCGTACCGCTGTTCCGGACAACTCCGCAGCAAAGTGATTACGCCTCGGCTTGGGCGGCAAGCGCCACGCAAGGCAGCGCTCCTTCGCAGAGCCCCCCTGCCCTGCAACCGCAGCAACGGCTGCAGCGGGCGCTGATCGAGAATGTTCCGAAGCTGGCGCGAACGCTGGAGAGTTTGCGATCATCGCGCTTTAACCGAAAGCACGCCTTCACCAATCGCCGTGCTTACTCCCGCCTTGCGAAACCAGAGTAGCCGATACCAGTGGGAGTCGAAAAGAAAACAGCGGAATGCTGCAAAAGAACTCCCCGTTAACTGGGCTGCCTCCGGTTGGACTTTGAGGTGTATGCAATCCGATTACTCCTCAACTTTTACCGTCTTCTGGAGGACAGGTTGAAACCTCCTTACGGCGGCGCCTACTTGGCAATCGGCTTGACTGTGGCAGCGCGGTAACCCGCAAGACGAAAATAGAGGTTGCCCACGAAGGCGGGGGCAACCTTTTTCAAGATCAACTTGGTGCAATGCCAGAGGCATTTGCGGAGAAAATTCGGCGTGAGAAAGCGTCGGTTGGCTGGTCGGCTCCGCAGGACTTGCAACATGGGCCAGCCAAAAATGTACAGCGAACCGCCTTCCCGGATCCTTTCGGCTACGTCCTGATACTTCGGCTGGTTCAACAAATCCAGCAGGCTGGCCAGTACCTCCCGGTAAGCCTTGGCATCTTGCCGTACCCGTTGGTAATAGGATTGAGGCAGGATTTTGAAGACCGCCAGCGGTTCCGGCACCACACAAAGACCGTAACGGTAGCCGATGACATAAGCGATGAACCAGTCAACGGTAAGCTTCAATTCCGGAATAAGTTTTCCCGCCTCGATCAGCGCCGCCCGTTTCAAGATGGTCGTATGGCCGGGAATGAAAAGCCGTCCCTTCTGCTCCAGTTCCACCATCCGTTGCGGGGGCAAATACGCAGGGGTGTCCGTCATGCCCACCCCCATGTGCCAGTTCAGGCCCGTGGCTTCCTCCCGCCAGTCACCGATGGTGCAACTCAGCCCGGCTTCGGGATGCTGAACCAGAACTCGCAATGATTTCTCAAGGAAGCCGGGCAGAATTTCGTCGTCAGCTCCCGAAAGGAAAACATATTCACCTTGAGCCAGATCAATCCCCCGATTGACCGTAAAACATACCCCTTCGTTTTTCTCGTTGCGGTGGAACTTGATGACCGGGTGCTGCCGCGCCAGCGCTTGAATAATCTCAGCGCTGTCGTCGGTGGAGCCATCGTCAATGATGATGACTTCGAGCGGCTGAGCGGACTGCTTGAGAATGGCGCCCACGGCCACCGGCAGGTACTGCCCGTGGTTGTAGTTGGGGATGATGATGGAAAGCGTCGGCAAATTCATGGGGGCCAATCAAATCGCCCGAATCTGGATTGGGACGGCACGGCAACGTCCCTCCGCCTGGGCCGTCCGCGCTTCCGCTAAGCGTTCCGGGGAATCTATTGCGCAGCGGTAACCGGTCAGCGCAAAGCCATAAACCCGCC
>JANYBF010000007.1 GCA_025360895.1 Verrucomicrobiota bacterium | reverse complement strand
CCTTGGGTCGCCCGGTGGTGCAAGGCGTTATGCAGGGACGGCAAAATTTCCTCTGGCTGGGTGGTATGATGTTTTTTGACGGCATCGGGCGTTTCGTCGCGGTTTTCGTCATCATTGGATTGCTGACCCATTATGCGGCGGGCGGAATGGTTGCGGTATTGATTGGGATGATCGGGGTGATGGCGGTTGGATTGTGGTGTTGCCGCGATTGTTTGCGCGGCGATTTTGTACACGTGAAATGGAGCGCCTGGTTGCGCCGGGTCATTCCGCTGGCACTCGGCATGGGGACGGGCACATTCATGCTGGCGGCGGACATGGTATTCGTGCAGCGATTTTTTCCGAAGGAACAAACCGGCTTTTATGCTGCGGCGGGAATGATTGGCAGGGCTCTGGTTTATTTTGCTCTGCCGGTGGCCACGGTCATGTTCCCCAAGCTGGCCCGTAGCACAGCCACGGGGGAGAAATCCAATGCGCTGCTGCTGGCGCTGGGATTCACGGCCTTGGCAGGCGCAAGTGCGGCTTTGATGTGCAGTTTTTTCCCCGAACTACCTTTACGCCTGGCCCGCTTCGATGCGTCATATCTAAAAGTCTCGGCCCCGTTGGTACCCTGGTTTGGATGGTGCATGTTGCCGTTGACCTTGGCGACCGTGCTGCTTAACGGTCTCATGGCAAAATTACAATTTCACGCGGTGCCTTGGCTGGTGGCGGTGGCAGTGGGGTATGGGCTTACGTTGTATCTGCGGCACGACAGCTTCATTCAAGTGATTCAAACCATCGGTTGTTTTGGACTATTGTTGCTCGCCGTATGCTCATGGTTCACTTTCCGTCCACAACCGGTTAGCAACCAAATCGGCGCCGTTTAGACCGATTTCAATGCCGCGATCACCGGCAGGCGGGCGGCGCGAATGGCGGGGAACAGGCTGCCGAGCGTGCCCACGAGTACGGCGAAGAGCATGCCCTTCAGGATCAGGAAGGGCGTGACGCGGAATTGGAAAATGACCTCGCTGAAGGTGTTGAAACTCAGGGTGCCGAAGCGCACGCCGAACACCACGCAGAGATATTGCGCCGTCAACGCCACCAGGCAGCCGATCACCCCGCCGATGCCTGCCAGGATGGCGCCCTCGAGAATAAAACTCGCCAGCACGGTGCGACGCCGAAAGCCGAGGACACGCAAGGTGCCGATCTCGCGCGTGCGCGACCCGACGCTCGCATACATCGTGTTCATCGCGGCGAATACCGCGCCGATGGACATCGCGGTGGCCAGCAGGCTGCCCAGCATCTTGATCGGCAGAGCGGTGGTGGTTTGGGCGGCGTAATATTTGGTCTCGAAATCCGCGCGCAACGGCATGCGTTTGTCCGAGTCGATGCGTTGCATGAGCCCGGCGGCGGCGTTGGTATCCGCCACCCGTACGAGCAGGCTGGAATAATTCTCGCGATCAAAGATCGAACGCGCTTCATCGGCGTCCATCCACATTTCGGAATCAAATGCGCTGTCGCCGCCGTCGAACCAGCCGACCACGGTGAGGCCGGTACCGGCCGTTTTGAATTTCTGACCGAGGTCGCAATTCGCGAACCGTTGCGCCATTTTTCGACTCACCACGACCTCGCGCTGGCCGGGCGTGAACCACCGGCCATTCACGAGAGTGACCTGAGGCCGGAGCGTGACGCCCATCGGCGTGATGCCGCGCAGGGTGACATTGGCTTCGCCCGTGCCGTCGCGGCGCGGGAGGTTCATGATGACTACGAGGTCGCCGGAAACCAGCGGCCGACCCTGGCCATCGCGCTCCACCTGCGGCCAATACTGGATCGTGTTGAATTGCTCGCGCGAAACCTGACTGCTGGACTCCGCAGTGGAACCTTTGCGGACGATCATGATATTGCGCGGGTCGCCGGTGTTGGCGCTGGACCGTTCCAGCCCGGCGGCCATCGCCTGCATGAGAATGTAAACCGTGACGACGAGGCCCACGCCCAGAATCGTCGCCGCCGTCGCGCGCCAGCGGACGAGCACGTTGCGGACATTGTAGGTGACGGGCAGGGCCATATATCAG
>JANYBF010000003.1 GCA_025360895.1 Verrucomicrobiota bacterium | reverse complement strand
GGCGTGCGTCACGCTCTCGAACAATTCGCCCACGCTGACTTCGACCCCCAGTTCCTCGCGCAATTCGCGCGTGAGGCATTGCTCGAAGGTTTCGCCCGGTTCACGTTTGCCACCGGGAAATTCCCACAAGCCACCAAGATGTGCGCCCGCATGCCGTTGGGCGATCAGAAGCTGGCCGGAGCGAAAGATCAGGCCGGCGGACACTTCGAGGACGCTTGTTCCCATCTTAATCTTGCTCGCAATCTTAATCTCGAATCAGTCTCAACCAGACTCGGAGTCCGGGGAAGACTACCATTAAGCATTGAACCGGCTCACCGCCCGATGCTCTTGTAAGTCCAACCAAGTTTTTCCATCTCCACCGCGTCGAACAGATTCCGCCCGTCGAACATGATCGGATGCGTCAAGGCCTTGCGGGCGCGTTCGAGATCAAGCTGTTTGAATTCATCCCACTCGGTTGCCACCACCAGCGCGTCGCAGTTTTCCGCCACGGCATTCATGTCATCCACATACGTCACGTCCGGCAGAATCGCCCGCGCCTTGTCCATTCCCTTGGGATCGTGAACGCGGAGCGTGGCGCCTTCCTGCAACAACCTTCGGCAAAGTTCAATGGCGGGCGAGGAGCGCACGTCATCGGTGTTTTGTTTAAACGTCAACCCCAACACGCCAATGGTTTTCCCCTTCAACACCCAGAGCGTATCTGTGATTTTCTGCACGAAACGATCCATCTGTTCCGCATTGATCCGTTGGACTTCCTTGAGCAACCGAAAATCGTAACCACTCTGTTCGGAGATTTTGATGAACGCGCTGAGGTCCTTGGGAAAACAACTACCGCCAAAACCGATACCCGCATTGAGAAATCGGTGTCCGATGCGCTCATCCAACCCCATGCCGGCGGCAACTTCCTGCACGTTGGCTCCGGTGGCTTCACACAGAACCGACACGGCATTAATGTAGGAAATTTTCAACGCGAGAAACGAATTCGACGCGTGTTTGATAAGCTCGGCGGAATTGATGTCGGTGATAATGATGGGCGCGTTGAACGGCGCATAAACCTGCTTCATGGCCGCGACGGGGCGCGGTGAGCGCACGCCCACGACGACCCGATCGGGCTTCATCAAATCCTCGACGGCGAATCCCTCACGGAGGAATTCCGGATTGCTCACCACGTCGAACTCCACCTTGGCCTTGCAGTAACGTTTGATCGTCTCGGCCACCTTGTCGCCGGTCCGCACCGGCACGGTGCTTTTGTCCACGATGATCTTGTAGTCGGTCATTGCACCCGCAATTTCCCGGGCCACGCGCTCGATGAAGCTCATGTCCACCGAGCCGTCCGGTTGCGGCGGCGTGGGCACGGCGATGAAAATAATATCGGATTTTTCAACCCCTTCCGCCGTGCTGGCGGTAAAGCTCAAGCGGCCGGCGGCAACATTCCTTTTGACCAGTTCCTCCAAGCCTGGCTCGTAAATGGGAATTCCGCCGGCTTGCAACACTTTCACCTTCGCGGCATCGCTATCCACGCACACCACTTGATGGCCGACTTCCGCAAAGCAAGTTCCAGTGACCAACCCTACGTATCCCGTTCCGATGATCGTCAACTGCATAGCGGGGCGATGGAATATTCCTGACCGGTCTGCGCGAGACTACTTGGTTTTGAGAATGGTCACGTTCGTGGTGCTGCCAACCACTGGAAGCGGGCGGTTCGTGATCGCGATCGGGCCGAGCTTCTGCAATAATTCATGAGCGCGCATTCCGGCTTCCGAGCCCAACGTCCCACTCAAATCCGCCCCGGCAACTTCCTCAAACAGCCGCAACGCCGGTTCGAGCTTGCCTTGAGTTTCGTAAACGCCCGCCAGTGCGAACCGCGCCTGGGGCGCCGTGTTGGCAGTGGGAAAGCGATCAATCGAACTCTTGTAGGTTTTCGCGGCCTCATCCAGCTTGCCTTCCCCGGCGAAGCAGGCCGCCAAACCCAAGGTGGCCTGCGCTGCGAGCGGATGCGTTGGATACTCACGGAGAAAGCGTTCGAATTGCGCCTGGGCTTCCGCCGGCTTGCCGCTCGCAAACAATTCGCCCGCGCCCAACAAGATCGCCTGGGCACCGGCCTGGGTGCCCGCATACGTCGTCGCCACTTTGAGCATCGCCTCGGGCGGTTCGGTCCGGTTAAAACTCCGCGCCACCAGTGCCGAAGAAAGCGCATGGGCGGCACTCACTTCCTTTTCCTGCTGCGACCAAAGAAACAGGCCAACCACTGCTCCGGCGGCAACCACCGCACCCGCGCCCCAGGCAACTTGCTTTTTATTCCTGTCGAACCAGGCCCACAGTTTGAAAAAATAAGCCGACTCGGTGATGTTTTGTTCCATAATTGAGCGCGCAATCTTCCGGGCCGAGCCACAAAACGCAAGCTTGAAATCCACCAGCTTGAATCTTACCCCGCCAGGCACCTCATTGCTTGATGTTACCCAGTTGTCGCAACAACGCTTGCGCGCAGGCTTCAGCGAAAGCTGAATCGTTGATGGCACAATCCTTTTCCACAACCGGGATGTTCGGTCGCAAGGCCGACTTGAGCGCGGTGTACAGCGCCCGGTCAGCGTTCGCGTCGTGAAACGCCCCACCGGGCGCGCCGATCATGCTACTGCCGCGCAACGGCAGCAGCACGGTCACCGGGCCAGTGGAGCGATTAAGCTTTTCCGCGAGGATACCACCGAGTTTTTCGCACTCCGCCGGCGTTGTGCGCATCAATGTCACCTGTGGATTGTGCTGGTATAATTTTCGCCCGGCAAACTTCACCGGCACGCTTTCGGGAGAACCGAAGTTCACCATGTCGAGGCAGCCGGTGGAAACCACCGCCGGCACGCCCAAACGCGCCGCCGCTTCGAGCCGAGTCGGGCCGGCACTTAGCACACCGCCTACGAGTTCGTCCGCCCACTCGGTTGTCGTCACGTCGAGCACGCCCGCGACAAGCCCGGTTTCAATAAGCGATTCCATGGTTCGCCCACCGGTGCCGGTCGCCGCAAACACGATGACTTCGTAACCGGCGGCTTCGAGAATTTTTCGCGCCTGCGCGATGCACGAGGTCGTATTGCCGAACTGGCTCGCCACGATGATCGGCTTGTCACTTGCGACGGGCACCGACATCTCGACCATGCCACAGATAGCCCCGGCGGCCCGGGCGAGCAGCGGGCGCGAGATGCGGTTCAACCCGGCCACATCCACCACGCTCGGGAACATCACGATGTCCTTGACGCCGACATAAGGGGCAACATTACCACTGGCAAGCGTGGAAACCATGAGCTTCGGGAAGCCGATCGGCAACGCCCGCATCGCCGCCGTGGCAATGGCGGTACCGCCGCCACCACCAAGTGAAATCACGCCGTCAATCCGTTTCTCGGCGGCCAGTTTGGCAAGGATGATCGGCGCGCCCTGCGACATCACCGTCACCGCTTGACCGCGATCGCGTTTTGCGACGAGGGTTGCCAAATCTACGCCGACCGCAGCGGCGACTTCACGACGGCTGATGTCGGATTTGAGTTGGGGTTCTTCGAGAGTGCCGACGTCAATGACGAGGACGGCGTGTCCACGTTGACGAATCAAGTCGGCCACGAACCCGTGCTCAACGCCTTTTGTGTCCATCGTTCCCAGAATTGCGATGGTTGACATGGCAGGAGAAACCGATGGATCAATTCAGCGCGGAGCTTAGTTGTGTTCTTTGCCGGCCGCCCAGAAGACAGCGTTCCGCAGCAGTTGGATGTAGGCCGGGTGCTCGTGGGTCACGGCATCGTGGCCGAGCGTGATTCCCATCACCCTGCCCTTGGCTTGGGCGACCGTGAACACCTGCGGGAAGTCTTTGTTCTTCGCTGCGGAGTGGGCGGTAGCGAGCACAGTGATCGCCGCTCCTTGCGGGTCGGGTTCAAAATAGTAAAGTTCATCCTTGAGCGTAAACTTTGTGGATACGCCGTGCAGGAGCGAATGTTTTGGATCGGTCACCACCACGTCGAACTCACCATATTTATCGTGGCCGCGCGAACCGCCCCCGATGAGCTGGCGATTGTATTCCGGCCAGTCCGGCCAGTTGTACCAAAGTCCCGGGTGCAGGCCAATGAGGCCTTTGCCGTTCTGGACATGGCGTAAGATCGCTTCCTTGGTGGCCACGTCGGTGAACGGCTTGTTGTTGCTGATGATCAGCACATCCACACCGGCGATAACATCAGCCAGACCGCCGGTCGTCTCGGTGTAGTTGGCGCTGATGCCGCCGGCATCGTTGAGAGTTTTGACATCCGCCATGTTAAACCAACGTTGAAAATCATGGCTGGATCCGCCACCAATAATCAGCGTCTTGATACCCGTGCCCCATTTGAAAGACGGTGCGGCAGGAGCGGCGGAACTGCCTGAAGCTGGGCCGGAAACGGGCGTACCTTCCGCGACCTCCGCCGTGATCGCGACCAACGTCGGCGCGACTTCGTTGTTATAGCTGGCGATTGTCAATTTCTCAATCACCCCGCGCTTGGTGAGCGATTTGGCAAAGTAACGAACCTGCCGTCCGTTGCTCAGCAGTTGATCCAGGTTGTCGAGGGCTTCGGAACCGGGTACCTCAATCTTCGAGATGTAATCGGCAATTTCGACACCGTTGCGCAGCACGATGTCTTCCGTCGCGCCGCCAGCGAAATGCACGGTTATTTTCATTACCGGTTCATCCTTTTGTCCGAGCGGGAAGCCCCAGCCCGCGGCGCCCAGGAAATGCAGGCGCGTGGCCGGGCGGCCCACCTTCACCTCGACTTCGCGCGGATAATTCCGCGAGATGCCGGCCCCGCCTTGGAGCACGAGCACGTTGTTGCCCGTTGCGGCGCGTTGCGGACTGACGATATCGAACGGTACGTCGCGGTGTTTAAGCGTGCCCCACTTTTTGAACCGCAGCGATTCGTCGCGCGACTCGGCCGTCATATAAATACCTCGTGAGGTGTTCGCAGTGAATGCGCCAGTAAGATCGAGAATGCGGAAACGCTGGTCGTCGGCGCAGAGATACGTCAGCAAATCCCGCAAACCTTCTCCGCCCAGTTGCTCAAACCCTTCGGGCATCAACGAGCGTCCGGTGTTGCGCCGGGACTTGATGTTGTCTTTGCGGATCTCGGTCTCGGCGGTTTGGTTGCGCAGAACGACGGCGCTATTGTTCTCCCGCAGGACAATACCGTCGTAGCTCAGATCATCCTTGGTCTCAATGCTTACCGCATTGAAGTTTGGTTCGACGACGCGGTTCGGATCCACAATGTGAACCAGCAAGTCCTCGGGGCCGTGCGCGCCCATGCCGTTGAGGTTCGGGGCGAAATCCGCACCTTCATTCTTGAACTTGTGACAAGGCGCGCAGTTCTGCGTAAAGAGCTTTGCCCCGTTGGCCGCATTGCCAGGTTTGATGACTTCCGGACGCAGCTTTATGATGAGGGCATCCTTCTCCTTCTGCTCCGGGCCTCGGAGTTCCTCAATCACCACTACAGCGCGCTTGGCGACGGCGGGATCGGGGTGCGTGCGCAGACGATACAGGTTCGCCAAACCCAACAATGCCGGATCCAGTTTGCGATCGGCAAGCGCCTGAACCACGGCCGCCGACCAGTCGGCGCGCTTAAGCAGTTGGCCGAAGGCCACCTCCCGAAGTTCCGGGTCGAGCTTTGGCAGCGCAGCCAGCAGGGCTTGTCCAGCGACCGCATCACCCGTTGTCCCGAGGGCTTCGATCACCCGCCGTTGCAACCCGGGGCTGGTATCACTACCAACCACCGCCGACACCGCCGACACGATGCCCGCGTCGAGCGCGCGCACACCGAGAAGATTCGCCGAAATCTGGCCCCGTTCGTCATCTGACAACGATTTGTCCGCGAGCCGATTCTCGGCCTTCCTGACTGCCGACTGCGCAGCGTCACCAACCTGAGCGGTAAAATTCCAGCGGGCGATCAGGGGCAGCACCGCCCCGGCCGTCTGGTCGGAGGCAAGCAACTGCTTCAAGGCGTTACCCAGCGAGGCGTCCGCTGGGAGTTTTACGTCCGGTTTAAGGTTCGCGGTGAGCGCCTGCAAGGCAGTGGCTTTGAGAGGATCCGTTGCCACCGGTTGCCCCGCGAGGGCAACGACCAGCGCCCGGGCAGAATCCGGGTTGTTCTGATTGGCGATCTGTCGGGCGAGTTGCGAAATCATTCCCGTGACCAGCGCCGGGTCCTTCACGGCAAACGCGGCGTTGAGAAACAACAGCGGGTCTTTGGCGCTCACGGCGAGCGCGGCCGTTTCAAGATACGGATCTTTGAACGTGGGCCAGGCCGCGACAATTGCTTCGGCAAATTCGCTTGTCGGGGTAACCGTCGTGCCGGCCACGAGTGCGTCCAGCCGCACCCGTTGATTTGGATCGGCCAATAACGCACGCACCAGTTCCAGCGGCGGGGCTTCTGCAGAGTTGTCCTGCTCGGCGGCGATGCGCATGGCGTTCTTGCGGACCACGGCGTCCGGGTCGCGCGCGGCGTCCACCAGCAAATCCGCTTCGAGCAAATTCAGATTGTGCAGGACCCACAGCGCCTGCATCCGACCGTAGGCGGTGGGAGCTTTCGCCGCCTGTTGCTTCAACGCATCGGCGACGGAGCGGCCCGCGCCTTCACTCAGGAGGCGATTTGCTGTCGTTCGCACCCAGCCATTCGGATGATCCAGCATCGCAACCAATTTTGCGGGTTTTTTGGGATCAAGATCAAAGGCCGGCAAGGCCTGCGCCTGCTGGTGCTGAATGCGGTAGAGGCGCGTGAAGTGATGATCGCGGTCGGGCCGGGTGGCGGCGTTATGGGCGCCGTGGGGCGTGCCGCGCGTGTCATTGTGGGCGGCGATCTGATTATACATGTCCACGAGATAAAGCGCGCCATCGGGGCCAACCCGGCTGTGAATGGGCTTGAACCAATAATCGGTGCTGGTCAGAAAATGCGTATCCTTGCGGCTCGCCTCGCGCCGGCCTTGGTAGGTGACGCCGGCGGGATCGAGAAATTCGTGGTGCATCAGCCAGACGGTCGGCTCATGCAAAAAGAATGACCATGATGGCCCCTGCCACTTCGCCGGCCACGCGCCGCCGTCGTAAATGCACGCCCCCGCGGCCGCCGTCCAGGCCCCGACCCAATCAATTTGCACATAGGGCTGACGGGTCTCCCGGCGCGCAGGAAAGACCTTGTTCTCTTCCATGATCGGTCGGACTGCGCGCACGCCGGGCACGCCCGCGCGGCTGATGATCTTTTCTGGCAACACGACGTGCAGAATGGGTTCACCACAGGTGGCGGTGCTGAAAAAGATTTCGCCGTCGGGCGCGATTTCACAACCCCAGGTGTTGCAGGAACCGGCGGCCACCTGTTCGAGTGCTGAACCATCCGGGCGAAAGCGATACAAGCCCGCCGAGATATGGCCAAACTTCTTCGCGCCATCCGCCGAGGTGACATCGCCCGCACTGTAACCGACGCTCCCGTAAATCCAGCCGTCCGGCCCCCAGCGCAGATTGCTGATGACGGCGTGCGTATCCATCGTACCCCAGCCGGTGAAGAGCACTTCGGTTTTGTCGGCCTTCCCGTCGCCATCCGTATCCCGAATCCAGAGAATATCCGGCGCCTGCGCGACAATGACACCATCTTTGTAAAACACGACCGAAGTCGGCAGTTCAAGACCGGCAGCGAACACAGTCTTTTTGTCCATGACCCCATCGCCATTGGTGTCTTCGAGAATGGAAACCCGATCGCGACCCGCCCGGGGTTCTTTGCCGCCGACCGGATACTTGTCCGGTTCACGTTCGCGCCACGGCGTAATCTTGGAATCGTTCTTGGTGATTAGCCGGCCCCCAGGATATTCAGGAGTTTCGACGACCCATAACCGGCCTTGCGGATCCCAATCGAGCGACATGATCTTCTCGGCGACGTTCTCATCGGCGGCGAGCGAGATCTTAAACTCCGGATGCAGGTTGAACGACTTCATTTCCTCCGTCGCCGGACGCGGGCCACCGGGCGGGTAGCGGAGCGACGCAAGTTCCGCCGGCACGCAGAACTCATCAACGTTGGCACGTTTGCCGGCCCACGCGATCCCGCGTAATAGGATGGCACGATACTCCGGAGCGTTGAATACGTCGTACTCATGGCCGGGCAGACTGACGAAGGCGCGATACGGGGCGGTGCCGCCGGCTAGGGTCTTTTCATACGTCCAAATTTGGGGAGCGATGATATGGACGTTGTGGAAACTGGTAGCCAGTACTCCGATGTCGGAAGCGAGGTCCAGGTCATAGTAAATTTCGTCTTTCCAATCGAAGTTCGACAACCCACGACTGATGGGATGATCCGTATCCAACCAGCAAATGCCGACGTCGCCCTCGAACCATTTGGTCGCTTTCTCCTTGGCCACCTCGGCGGTGGGCCAGCGCCAGGCGCCACCGATGATGGACTTGCACCATTCGTTCTGATCACCACTGACAACGCCGTCATGCAGCACCACCAACCCACCGCCCCGCTTTAGAAATTTCTCAAGGTCTGCTCGTTGCTCGCCCGCGATCTTCATTCCATCCTGTGCGTAAATGATCAGCACGTCGGTTTTGGCAAGCTGCGCCGCCTCGGGGAACTCCAGGTCGCCCTCCACCTTCAGGCCGCGTTCGCCCAGCAACTTGGTCCATTCGGCGAGAAAGCGCGGATGATCATGCTGGTTGGGGCCATGCGTTTTTACGCCGGCCCGGATAAAAACGCGAAGTGGTTCGGCAGCGCTGGCGGAAACCGCGCTGATCAGCAGGGTCGCAACTGCGAGGAGTCGGAGAATTTTTTTCATGAGTGAAATTAGAAATCGGCGTCAGGAGCAGGCGGGTAGACCGTGTTCTTGTCGGAGAGAAGTCCAAGGCGCTTCGGTGGAAACATCCACGATCCCCGGCTCAGGAGCGTTGGCAGGGGAGAGGATGGCGAGGAACACCAACCGCTCGCGGAATGGATTGTACGTGCCATGCACTTCACCCTTGGGGATTAGAACCATCTCGCCCGGACCGAGCACGCGATGCTCCTGGCCGATCCATTGTTCCGCCCGACCAGACAGGATATAAATGATTTCCTCGCGCGTCGGATGCGTATGGAAAGGGTGCGAGCGTCCCGCTTCCATGTTGGCCCGCACCATCAGCAACTCTTGGTTCGGCACGACATCGGAACGACAAAGCCATTCCTCCAGCGTCCACGGGGAAAGAAAATCCACCTTTTCGGCAGCAGTGACAAAGCGGCGTTGCTCAAGGTTCATGACGCAAAGGGCCCGGTCTATTTCTTCTTCGCTTTGCCAAAGGATTTCGCGGCAGGTGACGTGAGCTTCTTAAACTCACGGGTTAGGTTGGTCAGCGAAGCTTCGACCCCCATGCGCTCCAATGAACTGGCACCAACAAAACCAACGGCATCCGTATTCTTCAAAACACGATCCGCATCCGCCGGTGTGTTGATCGGTCCGCCGTGGCAAAGGAAGAAAATGTCCTTCCGCACCCGGCTTGCGGCATCAATGATTTCCTGGGTGCGTTTGATGGTAAAGTCCCAGTCAACCACCGCTTTCTTCACCCCAATACTGCCGCCGACAGTGGTCCCAACATGGGCGATGATCGCATCCGCACCGGCCTTGGCCATTTCAACGGCTTCCCCCGGCGTGGCAACATAGACGACAGAGAACAGGTCCATCTTCCGCGCAAGCGCCACCATCTCGTATTCCTTCTGCACGCTCATGCCGGTTTCTTCGAGCACGCCACGAAAGTGGCCGTCCACGATGGTATGCGTGGGGAAATTGTTCACCCCGCTGAAACCCATCGCCTTCACCTGTCCGAGCCAGTGCCACATGCGGCGGCGCGGGTCGGTGGCGTGAACTCCGCAAATCACCGGCACCTCTTCCACCACCGGCAAGACCTCGTATTCCCCGATCTCCATGGCGATGGCGTTGGCGTCGCCGTAAGCCATCAAACCGCAAGTGGACCCGTGCCCCATCATGCGAAAGCGGCCGGAGTTATAGATGATGATGAGATCCGCGCCACCCTGCTCGATAAACTTGGCGCTGATGCCCGTGCCGGCACCGGCCGCGATGAGGGCATTGCCTTTATTAAGCGTGGCGCGGAGTCGTTCAACGACTTCTTTGCGCATGTAGGGATTACCTTTTCCAGTCCAAGGGTTCGGCATAGGGTGATGTGCTTGTTTTCAGGTGCGTTTCAATTAACAGATTCCAAGGCTTGGTCAATCACTTCCATTGGGTAATTCCACATTGATGGTCGTGAAGCAATTGAAACGAATCGCAGCTCCCAGCATGGTTGGCATTGCATCCCGCTGTCCCCGATTATCATTTCGGCCACACGTAGAATGCTGGCTTGAAATCGGATGATTCAGTTCGGACGTCGAAAGGCGAACGAGTTGGCAACGCAGCTCAAGGATCAATCTTGGCCTCCTGCGCCGCATTGACCGTCCAGGTGATCTCCGGATGCGTTTGATTGTCATTATTCCAACGCCGCCGCCACGAGTCGTTTTTCGGATCAATTACGTCCTTCCGTCGCGCCACTTCCGAATGACCGTCGGCGAAATTTAGCACGGTCCGGCTCTCATGGCGGTTGGACGGCCACTCCCCCGGAGTCTTTGGGTCAATGTTACCATCAAAACTTCCGTCCGGCTTGCTGTCTGCGATCACAATCATGTCGGCGGGATTCTTCACTTGGGTGTCTTTGATCTCACCAACGCCAGCCACATTGACATCGCCTCCCATCCCCAACTGTCCCGGGCCCGGGTCCTTGAGCCCCCAGTCATTGTAGCCGTAAGAAAAGCGGCTGGTCTCCTTGACGCCGAAGCGGTCAAGCCCACCCGTCGGCGCGGTTTGGCCCAGGGAATTGTTCGAGTTGGTATCCCAAGCGGAATTAGGATTAGCAGCGGGACACCAGAAGGCTTTGCGGTTATTACCCATGTTGTTGAGGATTCTCGTCGGCCAGACGTAATAGAATCCGTTGCCCAACCAAAGACAGCCGGGATACTTCTGGTAGTCTCCGGCATACATGGCGGTGGCCAGCCCAATCTGGCGCAAATTATTCAGGCAGGCGGTTTGCCTGGCCTTGGCTTTGGCCTTACTCAGGGCGGGTAACAGCATCGCGGCCAGAATGGCGATGATGGCGATGACCACGAGCAACTCGATCAGGGTGAATCCCCACGACCGGGTCAGCTGAAAAAATTTCGCCCCCGATGAGGGACGGGGACGGGGTTCCGCCATGACGGTCTCAGTGTTCATGTTGTTGCCAAAGTAATTAGACTCGGTTTTCCGCTTGATGTTTATCCGGGTAACTGGAAAACAATAACAGCCCCGCAGAGCGCGACCATGAGCCAGATGCACGAAGACCTATCCGAAACCCACATCCTCGGCTCACGCACCCGACAATGGGTGGTGCAGGTGAGCCAGCAGGATTCGCGGGCGTGGCTGGCGGGTGCGCCCGTTTGTCCCGCGCTCGGACAACATCAAATCGCACACGTCGGGGTTGCAGAAACCTGGGCGCCATACCGCATCGTCCGCCCCAAGCAGGCCGGCATCTATTTCATGGCCTGCTTCGGCGGTCAGGGCCGGGTGCTGGTGGATGGCCGCTGGCAACTCTGCCGCGCCGGTTATGCGTGTCTGCTGCCACTGCACATCATGAATGCCTTTCACGCGGAGCCACGTTCACGCTGGGAGTTTTGCTGGGTCCGCTATCAACAGCCACCGGAACAAAAGCCTATCACCACCGCCTCGTCCCCCGTGCTGGCGCGTTTCGATGCCCAGCCGCTGCGGGCCGCGATTCTGGGATTATTCCACGAGTGCCGGGGCGAGGGAGGTCCCGCCGCGATTCATTTTTGGGTGGAGTTGATTCAAACCTACGTGCTGCGCTTTGCCCAACCCTGGCACATGGATGACCGGCTTTGGCAGGTTTGGGAAAAAGTGGCGGCGAACCTGGGCAAACCCTGGACCCTGGCAATGCTGGGGCATGAAGCGCACTTGAGTGGCGAACACCTGCGCCGGCTCTGCCGTCAGCAACTTGGTCGCAGCCCCATGCACCACGTCACTTACCTGCGCATGCGCCGGGCGGCCGAGTTGCTAAGCTTCACCAACGACAAGGTGGAAACCATCGCCGAGACCGTGGGTTACCAGAACCCCTTTGTCTTTTCCACCACGTTCAAAAAATGGATCGGCTGGCGGCCCTCAGAACAACGGACAAAAACACCGAAGCCGGCTTGAACGCCAACGATTCGCGCCGCACTTTTACCAAACTGAGTAAACCGTGCGACGCTGTCGCCACCACTCGTGGTATCTGGAGCGCTCGGCGATAATGGTTTTCCGGCGGGTCAAAACCGCTCGGAATCAAAAAAGGGCGGCCCAATCGAGCCGCCCTTTGAGATTCGGAATCGTCGAGCCAAGGCTCAACCCCCTTTCGCACCGGTGGACTCCTCCATGCGCACGACCTTGTATCCGCCGATGCTCTTGAAATAGATCAGCAACAGCAAATAGATCACGGCCATCGTAATCGGGATGAAAGAATCCGCCTTCAGGGTCTTGCGATCGCCGACAATGCTGGCGTCAACCACGGACTGTTGCGCCGGGGTTTTGGTTACCGCCGTCTGCGCTTCGGAAAGCTTGGTCCCATCGAGCCCGGACACTTTTTCGAGAAAAAGGAACCTGCTGGGCGTGGAGGATTTGTATTGCTCGTAGAGGGCCGGAGCGCTGGCGGTGAGGTGCTCGGTGGTGAAACGGTCCTTGGCATAGCCCAGACCGGGGCCGCCGATAAGGCCCGCTGACATCATCCCAATGCCGCCCATGATTGACATCGCGATGGCGCCGGTGCGCGGGAAACGGTCGCCCACCACTGCCAGCATCGTCGGCCAGAAGAACGTCTTGCCCAGCGCATACACGGCGAGAGCGATCATGGCCCCCACGAAGGTCTGGATGCCGCTGACCAGTTGCAGCCCGATGGCCGCCAGAACCGCGCAAATAACCAGCAAGCCAACCGGAGAAACCTTCAGGTTCTTTTCAATAAAATGGGCGCAGAAGCGGAGTGAGAACATGAGCAAGGAAGTGAACACAAAGAGCATCTTGCCTTGAGCCGGTGTCAAGATGTTGCCAGTGATGTTTTGAATCCAGCCATCGGTGCCGAGTTCGACCGCCCCAACGAGCGCATGCGTTGCAAACAGGATAAACAAGAGCACGGAGCCAATGGAAAAGTTGGTCTTAAACCCAACGACCAGCAAAAGCGCGAAGGCGACGGCCCAAGCGAGATAGCCCCACGTTGGCGAGTTAAAAAATTCACTACCGGTGAAGAACGCGAGGATGCCGCCCAATTGATCCTTGAAGAAAAGTCCGATCAGACTGCACGCCACCGCTGCTCCGAGCAGGCCGACTTCCTTGAGCATTTGTCCGATGCTCAGCCCTTTGGCAGAGGCTTCGGATTTGGGGAAATGTTGACCGAAGAAGGCGATGCCGTAGAGCACGGTTGGCACGAGGAAGAGACCAAGCTGCAATTTCCAGCTTTGCGCATTCGGGCCTTCCCCGAGCGTCCAGCCCACCAGCCCGCCGAGGACCAGCCCTGCCGGCCAGCTTGCATGGAGAATGTTCAAGTAGTGAGTGCGGTTCTTGGGGAAGAGCGTGGAGACCAGCGGATTGGCCACGGCTTCAAGGGTCCCGTTAGCCAAGGCGAAAACGAATGTTCCAAGATACAGGAACATGTATGCCGTGCTTTGGGCCTGGCCCTTGGTAGCGGCGAAAGTGATGAAGGCCGACAGCACATGGAAAAGAAATGCGGCAACGACCAGCTTGCCGTAGCCGATTTTGTCCACGATCACGCCGCCGATGATGATGCCGAAGCAGAAACCAGTGAAACCGGCCCCGCCGATTGCGCCCAGTTGCGCCCCGGTGAAACCGAAGTCAGCGGCCCAGTTGGCCAGGATGCCGCCACGGATGCCGAAGCCGATGCCGGCGGCGAGAATCGCCAGGAATCCTGCCGTGAGCAGGCGTTTGGCATTGGGCGCAATTGCTTCGTTACTGACGCTTACGTTACTCATAGTTTGTTTGTGGATTATTTTGGTTTGGTTTCGGAGGGAGATCAGAGCGTGAAGGTCGGCAGCTTTACAATGGCACCACCTTTGAGCGCCGACTGGTGCGCGCACAGGCCAACACAGGTCCAGTTCGCCGACTGCTTGGCATTCGGAAATGGGGCGCGTCGTTCGACGAGCGCCAGCGCGAATTCATGAACGAGGTGCGGGTGGCTGCCGCCGTGGCCGCTGCCTTGCGTAAAACTGAGGTGCGTCTTCTTGCTGGCGTCATAGACTCCGTGCTGGGTGTATTTCGCAATGCTGGCGGGCAGGCGCTTCGCGAAGTCAGGGCATTTCACCGGCCGGGGAATCTTCGGTTCGGGCCGTTTGGCCGTGTGCAGGACCAGCGGTTCATGTTCGACCAGCGGCCATTCCACCGAGGCTTTGCTGCCATAAACATCAATGCTTTCGCGATATTGCCGCGCCGTGTCGAAGAGCGAACGGATGATCCGGGCGTTGACATCCGTGCCCCGGAATTTGATGTGCGCGGTCTCGACGGCGAATGGGCTGCCGTAATGTTTTTGAAGTTCTTTACGCACGCTCCCACTGCCAAAACAACTAACATACTCCG
>JANYBF010000002.1 GCA_025360895.1 Verrucomicrobiota bacterium | reverse complement strand
CGTTGCACTCGCAGAACAGGTAATCAAGTTCCGCCTTGCGCCCCGTCCCGCTCACGCCGCTCATGGAATCGGCAATGATGCCGTGCGGTTTGATCAACTCCGCCTGTAACAGCGGAATCGTCGGGAGCAAAATGCTCGTCGGATAGCAGCCAGGCGACGCGATGAGCTTGGCCTGTTTGATCTGTTCGCGATAAACTTCGGGCAGACCATAAACCGAATTCGTCAGCAGTGCCGGCGCGGGATGGTCGTGCGCGTAGAACTCTTTGTAAACCTCCGCGCTCTTGAGCCGGAAATCCGCGCTCAGATCAATGACGACGCAGCCGGCGTTTATCAGCGGCACCGCGTATTCGGCGGCAACTCCGTGAGGCAGGGCAAGGAAAACGATGTCTGCTTGCTTGGCCAGAAGGTCGGCGTTGGGTTCGCTGAAGTGCAACGTCTTGGATTTCGGGTGGCTGGCGAACTTCGGGAATACCTGCGCGAGCGTTTGCCCGGCACTTTGGCGTGAAGTGACGGCGACCAGCTCTGCCTGCGGATGATTGAGCAGCAGCCGGACGAGTTCTTCGCCGGAGTAACCGGATGCGCCGACGATCGCGACTTTCTTCATAGTCATACTTCATTCTTTTACCGCAGCGACACCGGGACGCAGAGCAAAATCTTTGCGGGAGACCCGGCAACAAGCCGCCGACAATTCGCCAGCGGCACACTGTCCATGATCGAAACCTGAACCCAGATAGAGACTCCTCACATTGTCTCCTACAAACTAAAACCAGAAACAAAAAACCCCGCCAGCATTTGCCAGCGGGGTTTGAAAATTTCTAGGGCGATTAACGCTTGCTGAACTGGAAACGCTTGCGCGCACCCGGCTGGCCGTACTTTTTGCGTTCGCGCATGCGCGGATCGCGAGTCAAATAGCCTTCCTTCTTGAGCGAGGGCCGGAGGTTTGCGTCAAACTGCAACAACGCACGGGCAATGCCATGACGCACCGCGCCAGCCTGGCCGTTCGGGCCACCGCCCGTGACATTCACCCGCACGTCAAGCTTGTCGGACGTGCCGGTAACAGTCAGTGGCTGCGAAACCGTCGAACGGAGGGTTTCGAGCGGAAAATAAGTATCAAAGGCGCGGCCATTGACGGTGATCTTGCCGCTGCCGGTCGCGAGGCGCACGCGCGCCACGGCGGTTTTCCGGCGACCGGTGCCGAGGAATTCAGGAGTTTTGATTGCTGCCATTGATGAGTGAGGGTTGAGAGTTAATTCGCGGCTTTGAGCACCGCAGGGGTCTGCGCGGCGTGCGGATGTTTGTCGCCCTTGTAAACTTTGAGCTTGGTCAGCAATACGCGCCCGAGGCGGTTCTTGGGGATCATACCTTTGACTGCCCGATGGATCAACGTGTCGGGCTGGGTCGCCCGCAATCGCTCCACGGTGGTGTATTTTTCGCCACCCTTCCAGCCGGAATAGCTCATGTACTGCTTGGCCGTCTCCTTTTTGCCGGAAACTTTAACCTTCTCGGCGTTGATGACGACCACGAAGTCGCCCGCGTCGAGATGCGCGGTATAGATCGGCTTGTTTTTTCCGCGCAACACGTCAGCGACCTGCACCGCCAAGCGGCCCAGCACCGCGCCATCGGCATCAATGACATGCCACTTGCGCTCTTCTAAATTAGCCTTCGGCAAAAAAGTTTTCATGCAATTCCCAACAAAGGGACGGAGACGCTATCAAATGAGCGACTGAAGTCAATAGTTGTTTCCGCACATTTTAACGGCAGTTTCATCCGGACGGCATTTATTTGGAAAACGACAATTTTCGCGTCGCTTCTGCACCCGACCACGCTTTATCCGCTTATCCCAAAGGCGCGGGTGGCAGGCAGGGTACGATCTGATTTCGTCCCCGATAGGCCGTTAAAAAGTAAACCAACACGGCCGCCACGGCGACCGCCAGCCCACTCCAGAAAATCGGCCATTGAGTGCCGGTGGGACGTGCGCACGCGGCGAACCACCAACCCACGCCCAAGTAGCCAATGAGATTGCCTACGCCACCGTTCATCAGCGCCATCAACGCTTGGGCGCGCGCGCGCCAGGCTGGCTCCACCCGTTGGTCGAGATAGATTTGCGCGGTGATAAATACGAGAGTGAAGGAGCAGCCGTGTAGTAATACTCCCGCCAGTAGCCCCGCCTTGCTGTTGATCGCGCATAACGTAAACCGCAGCACACCAAAGCCCAGACCACAGGCGAAAATCCACTTCAACCGCCACTTTAACAGCAGTCCACCCAACATGAACATGGTGATGATTTCCGTCACCTGCCCCAGGGTCATCCAGGCGGTGGTTCGTTGCAGGCCGAGTTCGCGGAGGTGCGGGGGGGTGAAGGGATAAAATCCGCACAGCGGAATGGCGAACAGAGCCACAGTGATAAACACCACGCGGTGATCGGGATTTTTTAAGAGCGTGAGTGCGTCGAGGCCCAGGCGCTGGCGTAAGGTCAGATGCTCGGCGGATTTGGGCGTTTCCAGAACCGGCAGGAAGAACGTGAACGCGACGACGCCCAGCCAAGTTAGCGCCCCGCAATAGCCCGCCACCGCCGAGGCATCCGCGTTTAACAAGCTCACCAGCCAGCAACCGCTCATCCAACCCAGCGTGGCCATTGCGCGGATCGGGCCGAACTCCTTCTTGGCATCCTCCAGCCGCGCGAAAACAATTGTCGAAGATATACTCCACGTTGGGGATGAGCACAGTGCGTGGAGTTGGATCAGCGCCAGCACCAGCCACGGACTCCAGCGCAACTGGATCGCCATGCTCGCCAGCGCCATGGCTCCAGCGGTGGCCAACGCGAGCCAGCGCAACACCTTTACGGGCGATGCATGCCGATCGGCCATCGCTCCGAAGATGAGGGGCGAAATAAATGCCGCCAGCGCGGAACTGGCGAACGCATAGGCCTTGATCGCATGGTACCCGTGGGCATCGAGGACGCTGCTCAACGGGACGAACCACATCCCCAACGCGGCTCCTTGAATGAAGAACAGCGCCGTCAATTCCGCGTACTCTGCGCGGCGAATTGTCGTCAGCACGCGCACAGAACACACCGGTTACGGGCAAAAAGCAAAATCATTGCGGGCACGAATGGTGAAGATTCGGGGCCGTACCGCTCGATACCGGGCAAGCGGATTAGTTACTACCGCAACGTCGCGGTTGCGGTTTCGCACAGGCCGATGAAGGTTTCCTCCGCCAGCGGCAGGCGTTTCCCGCGCCAGTGCAGGATGCCCCAATTGCGTTGGAGCTTGCGCCGGCCCAACGGCAGGGACACGAGCGAGTGATCGTCCAGTTCCTTGCGCGCGATCCACGGCGCCAGCACGCTTACGCCCAAGCCAAGCTTCACCAGTTCCTTCGTCGCTTCCATACTGCCGACTTCCAGCACCGCGTTGAGCACCATGCCTTCCCGGCGGAAATACTCCTCGACGAGGCGGAAAGTAACGCTGCTTTTGCTGTAAAGAATATAGTTTTGCCGAGGAATTTCCTCCCGCTCGACACGCC
>JANYBF010000668.1 GCA_025360895.1 Verrucomicrobiota bacterium | reverse complement strand
TCTTGGGTGTGGTATCGGAAAAAATCACGCGGGGAACGTCCCCCCGTTCCAGGAAAGCTGCTGCGGTCTCCAGGCCACACGCTAAATCTTCAGATAGAGAAGCTATGGGAAGGTTTCACCAATTGGACCTTCGGGGCGGGCATTTTTTCCATTAGCCTGGCCACCATCCTTTCGCGAGCCACGGGAAAAGAAACCACTGCCGAGGTGGTGATCCCCGTGCTGGTTTTTGGACTTTCTGCCGCGATTTGCACCGTCTTCGCCTGGCGGAAGCTCAATGCGCTCCGTCCGCTTCGACTTGGCTTGTTAGGTGAGCAGGCGGTGGGCGAACAGTTGCAGAGTCTGATCGCTCAAGGTTATCGCGTGTTTCACGACATTCCAGGTGAAGACAAATGGAACATAGATCATGTGGCCGTTGGACCGGCGGGAGTATTTGCCGTCGAAACAAAGTGCCGCGCCAAGCGGCCGTCCACCGGCAAACTGCGGGAGCAGGATGCGGTGTTCGATGGCAGGGTGATTCAATTTCCGTGGTGTGAAGATTATGAAGCGGTGGAACAGGCGCGGCGCAATGCCAAATGGTTGGGCGGAATGTTGTCCAAAGCCACGGGCGAAAAAGTGACCGCCCAACCGCTGGTTGCGCTGCCGGGCTGGTTCGTAACGCTAAAGGCAAATTCTGATGTGAAGGTGCTTAGCGGTAAACAATTGACCGGGTATATTACCAGCGGGCCAAGGCGATTTTCGGAAAAGCTTATCGAGCAGATCACCTATCAACTCGATCAACGCTGCCGCGACGTGGAGTTTTGAGTGCGTGATGCAGCGCGTCAAGGGGCTGGAATGTATCCCCGGATTGACCGTGAATCACCCAAACCCTAGCCTCGTCGGTAATTGAAATGAATATCATTCGCGTGCTCGTTCTCATGTTGCTGATGATTGCTCCCTTGGCTTCCTTGCGGGCCGCCGAAGAGCCACTCAAGAAAACATTCTTTCTCCCCAAAAGCCCAACCGCGGCCGCCTACGTTCTTGGACGTCTCTCCAATAAGGAACTCAGCGAAGCCCCGCGCAGCGAATTTGTGTACGTCGCCCTGCTCCAGCGCAAAGGGCTGGAGCGGAAGTATCGCGTCGAAGCAGTTGAGGGTCTCGCCAAAGTTCGCAACACCGACCCGTTGAGCGAGTTAATCGCCAGCCTGCGAGCGCTCGATCAGAAGGGCGAGGATTCGGAGCCGGTGCTGCGCGACCTCGTTGTCATTCTGCTCCAAACCAAACCAACCGACCTCGCCGCCCGACGCGGTGAACTGGAGAAACTGGCCGACGACGCGAAACTACCTTTGACCCGCCAGATGGCTTACGCGGCGTTGATCACCGCGGACGGTTCAGCCGATAAAATCTGGCCCCAGGTGGAATCGGCCCCCGCCAAGTTATCGGATGTTCTGCTTTCAATCCCGTTGCTTCGCGACGTCAGCCTGCGCGCTGCGCTGTATTCGAAAGTCGAACCGCTGCTGCACAAAGCGGAGCCAGCGGAGGTGCGGCGCGCGGCCATCACGGCCATCGCGGCCGTGCCCGGCCACGACGCGGAGACGTTCAACACGCTCGCCGCTTTGGTGAAGTCCGGCACGGAACGCGACGCTGCGGTCGCCAGCCTGCAACGGATTCCGCGCAAGTCGTGGCCCGCGGAACAAGCAGTGCCGTTGATCGAGAGTCTCATCGTTTACCTGCAAAGTGTGCCCGTGGATAAGCGCACGGAACCCGAGGTCATCAATGCGATTCAATTCGCCACCGATCTGGCCACGCTGTTGCCACCGGACCAAGCCCGCGCCATTGGCAAAACCCTGCGCGCTATCGGCGTCAGCGTCTTTGTCGTCCGGACGATTCCCGAACAGATGCTCTACGACAAGACTCTCATCGTCGTCGAAGCCGGCAAGCCGGTGGCGATCATGCTTATCAACGACGACGCCATGCCGCACAACCTGGTGGTGGTGGCGCCGGGGGCCTTGGAGGAAATCGGCACCACCGCCGAAAAAATGTCACCCGAACCCGACGCGCAAGGCCGGCATTACACGCCGGATTCGCCGAAAGTGCTCCACGCGACCAAACTTGTGGAGCCGGGGCAGCAGACTAAACTGAGCTTCATCACGCCGGAAGTGCCGGGGGATTACCAATATGTCTGCACCTTTCCCGGCCATTGGCGGCGCATGGTCGGCACGTTGGCGGTCGTTCAAGACGTGGAGGCTTATCTGGCCAGTCATGCGGCGTTGGCTCCGCCGAAAATAACCGAGTGGAAAGTTGACGAGCTCGCGCCGGAACTTGCGAAGGGGAGTGCAAGTCAAAACCTGGCCCACGGCAAAGAACTTTTTACCAAGCTGGCTTGTGCGGGCTGCCACAAACTCGGCCCGGAAGGAATCAGTTACGGCCCTGACTTGACCGATGTCTTCATACGGTATCAAACCAACCGCGCCGACATCTTGCGCCAGATCCTCGAACCGTCGCTCGTCATCAGCAACCGCTATCGGAATTTCCAGTTTGAACTAAAGAACGGCGACGAATTGCTCGGCATGATCGTCAAGGAAGATGGCGAAAACCTGACCGTGCAGACGGGGCCGTCTGATGCGCTGGTCCAAATGTTTAAGAAATCGGATATCAAGATGCAGCAACCGCAAAACACCTCCCCGATGCCGATGGGATTACTCAACCAACTTTCGAAGGAGCAAATTTTCGACCTCCTGGCCTACATTGAATCCGGCGGTAATCTGCCCGCCCACGGACACCAGCATTGAGGTCTCGGAACTGCAAAAAACTTCAATCGCTTTGGCATTGCCTCGTCCCAATTCAAGCGCAACAATCCCACAACTTATGACTACCAAATTTTTCGCCATGGTGGCTGCCGTCTGCTTGGCGCTGGCTACTACCAATCTAGCTTCCGCCAAAGACTGGGTCGTCTATGAAGGTCAAAGCGGTGCCGGCAAAGGTAAACACATTGTTTTTCTGAGCGGTGACGAGGAATATCGTTCCGAGGAGGGATTGCCCATGTTGGCAAAACTGCTCGCCACGCGGCACGGGTTCAAATGCACCGTGTTGTTTCCCATCAATCCCCAGGACGGCGCGATTGATCCGACCGTGCAGACGAACATCCCGGGAATGGCGGCACTCGACTCCGCCGATCTGTGTGTGATGCTGCTGCGTTTTCGCGAATTGCCCGACGCAGAGATGAAACATTTTGTGGACTACCTCAATCGCGGAAAACCCATCATTGCCCTGCGCACCAGCACGCACGCATTTGCCTACTCGCGCAACAAACAAAGCCCGTACGCGAAGTTCGACTGGCAGAGCAAGGAGTGGCCCGGCGGTTTCGGCCAACAGGTGCTTGGCGAAACGTGGGTCAACCATCACGGTGACCACGGCAAACAGAGCACCCGTGGGATTATCAACGAGGAATTCAAATCCCATCCCATCCTGCGTGGCGTGACGGATATTTGGGGGCCGAGCGATGTTTACGGTGTCATCCATCTGCCGACCAGCGCGTCGGTGCTGGTACGGGGGCAGGTGCTCAGCGGCATGCAGCCCAATGATCCACCAGTCGAAGGCCCAAAGAATCAGCCGATGATGCCGTTGGTTTGGATAAACGATTACACGGGCGAGTCTGGCAAACCGAACAAGATCTTGGCCACGACGATGGGCGCGGCGACGGATTTGGAAAGCGCGGGTCTGCGGCGATTGCTCGTCAACGCTTGTTATTGGACGGTCGGGCTCGACAAAAATCTTCCCGAGTCAGTCAATGTGGATTGGGTCGGCGAATACAAGCCAACCAACTTCGGCTTCGGGAAATTCAAATCGGGAGTGAAGCCGGTCAATTTGGAGTGACATGGAGTGGGGTCGGGGAGATGGATTTTTTAGCAGGCGACTTCCCGAGAAGAAAACCTGATCCCGCGTGATCGGGTCGGCGAGAGGTTGGTCAAAATTTACAACGGCGGGA
Source organism: Verrucomicrobiota bacterium (assembly GCA_025360895.1). Classification (GTDB taxonomy): domain Bacteria; phylum Verrucomicrobiota; class Verrucomicrobiia; order Limisphaerales; family JADLHS01; genus JADLHS01. The sequence goes on along the minus strand of JANYBF010000668.1, from coordinate 5,282 downwards.
TAAATTTTTGTGAAGGGTAACTTGTCAGCAGTGAAAAAGTGAGTGAACGTTTAAGCGGTGCATCGATTTTTTGGCGCTGGTTTGGAAAAATGTTTTCGTGAAAAAGGTTTTTCTATTTGACCGGCTCCGCGATTTACGATAACCCAAGCGAGCTTCCTTGTTGCCAATGGCAGAGGTGGCGTTGAAATCCGGTAGTGCGATGTCAAAAGGCAATTCATTTTTGGCGGTGGATTTTGGGGCAGGCAGCCTGAAGCTGGCCGAGTTCGAAGTGAACGAGGCGGGCGGGTTGGTGCTCAAGCATTATGCCATCAAGCCGCTGGGGCTCGAAGGCTCCCAGGAAACCAAGCGCGAGGCGCTCATCCTCAAGACCCTGCAGGAGACCATTGCGGAAAAGGGAATCAGGGCGAAGGACATGAATGTCTGTGCGCCGGGCTTCCACGTTTTTTCCAAGTTCGTCAAACTGCCGCCGGTGGATGCCAGCAAGGTCACGCAAATCATCCAGTACGAGGCGCAGCAGAACGTGCCGTTTCCGCTTGCCGAGGTGGTCTGGGATTACCAGATTATCGGGACTACGGCCAGTGGCGAACTGGAAGTTCTGCTGGTGGCCATCAAGTCGGATATTGTCGAGGGTTTGTTCCGCACGGCGACGGCGGCGGGTTTGCAACTGCAGATTTGCGATGTTTCGCCGGCAGCCCTTTGCAATACATTTCGCTTCAACTACGGCGAACTCGAGGATTGCACCATGTTGCTCGATATCGGGGCGAAAACGAGTAATTTGTTGTTCTTCGAGAAGGGTAAGGTTTTCTCCCGTAGCATCAACCTTGGCGCGAATTCCATCACGCAGGATTTTGCGAATGAAGCGAAGCTGAAGTTTGAGCAGGCGGATAAGATCAAGATTGACGAGGGCTTCGTGAGTTTGGGTGGTGCGTATGAAGAGCCGGAAAACCAGCATCAAGCGGCTATTTCCAAGATTGCCCGGCAGTTTATGACGCGGCTGCACATTCAGGTCAATCAGACCATGCAGTTTTATCGCGGGCAACAGGGCGGTTCCGCGCCTCAGCGGTTGTTCCTCTCCGGCGGCGCGTCCATCATGCCCTACACGGCTCAGTTCTTTGCGGAAAAACTCAATGTGCCGGTCGAGTATTTAAATCCTTTCCGCAACGTGCAGATTGATCCCGGTGTGAACCTTGAGGAGTTGGCGCGCGTGGCCCATTCGTTGGGTGAAGTCGTGGGACTCGGTTTGCGGAACATGGCGAATTGCCCGGTGGAGTTGAATTTGATGCCGGACAGCACCCTGCGCTGGCAAAGCTTCAACCAGAAAAAGCCTTATTTTCTGGCCACCCTCGGCAGTTTGGTGCTGATGGCGCTGGCCGTCGGTTTTTTGTTTAACCAACTGGCGGACGTCAAAAAGGCTCAACTGGAAAAAATCCAGCCGACGATTGATCAGTTAAAGGCAAAGGAGAATTCATTCACCACGGTAAATCGTGAGCTCAAACGCACGAAAGACAACTTGGAGCAGGAGTCGGTATGGTTGGAAGAACGATTTTTTTGGGCGGACGTGTTGCGTGAAATGCGCAGTGCTTTGATCCAGGCAGAAAATCGCACGCGCCAAAAATTTGGCCACGACACCGGCGTGTGGATCGAGACCATGACCTCGTTGACGCCGCAGGCTGGGAGTAGCAGCTATGACCCCAATCTACAAGCTGGCGGGGCCGGCGAAGTAGTGGCGCCGGTTGCGCAATCCGCCGCCTTTATGGCGCGCTACGGTATCATGCCGGGGCGGGGGGGGCGGGGCGAAGGGGGCATTCCCAGTCCTTCGACGGGTGAACCTGGGGCTGGCGTGACGCCGGGCGGTGTGCCTGCTGGAAATTCCAATCAGGTGGCGTCCGTGACCATCGTGTGCCGGGGTGTGAGTTTGACGCAGGTGCTCACATCGGGGAATGCAGCATCCGCCAATACCGAGATTGCCTTTGCCTTGGAATCGGCCCTCCGCGAGAGTCCGCTCTTCGAAGCCAAGGAAACGCAATTGACCCAGAAGGTGACCGAGGACGAAACGACGGGCACCTTTACCTTTGGGCTCACCCTCAAGTTCAAGCGCCCGTTGAAGCTCTAACATGGACTGGATCAAGCGAAATCTGATTTTTGTCGTCAGCGTAGTGGTTGCGCTGGGCCTCATGGGTGTGGCGGGTTTCTATGGTTTTTCGGGTTGGAAACACAACGCCGATGAGCTGGAGAAAATCAACGGGGGGTATGAGGAGTTAAAGCGCTTGAACACGCTGAATCCGCATCCGGGTGGGGGCAAAGTAGATAACATCAAGCTCGCCCGAGAGCAGGAGAAGGAGTTGCGCGCGTTTATCGCCAAGGTTTCGAGTCATTTCGTGCGGATCGTACCCATTCCCAATGCGGCTAGCTCCAATTCGACCAACGTCTCCAGCAAGGAGTTTTCCTCAGCTCTTCAGCAGACGATTGACCAGTTGCAACGCGAAGCGACGAACAGCAGCGTTATTCTTCCGCCCAAATACAAGTTTTCGTTTGAGGCCCACCTCGGCCGGGTGCAGTTCGCCGCCGGCAGTCTCGAACCCCTCGCCGTGCAACTAGGGGAAGTTAAAACCATTGTCAGTGTTTTGACTTCCGCCAAGATAAATGCGCTGGACGGAATCCGCCGCGAACGGGTGTCAGTGGATGACGCAGCCGGGTCGCCCACGGATTATCTCGATCTCAAATCAACGACCAACGAGCTTGCGGTGATGACGCCGTATGAGGTGACGTTCCGCGCCTTTACTCCGGAGTTGGCTTCCGTGCTCGCGGGATTGGCCGCAACGCCGCATGGGTTGCTGGTAAAGAGCATCAACGTGGAGCCGGCGCCAGCTTCCGCAGTAGCAGACCCTTCTGCTGCCCCTGTTTATTATTACACCCCCCAAACGGCGGCGGCCCCTCCGCAGGATCCGGCAGCGGCATTTAGAAGCCGCTACGGGATTGGGGGGGGCGGGAAAGATGGCTATCGAGGGCCGCCCCCAGCGGCGCCGGCCGCCCCTGTTGGTGTGGCGGCACCAGTGGCCAAGCCGACGATTCAAACCCTCGTCAAAGAACGCCAGCTCAAGGTTGTCATGCTCATCCAAGTGGTAAAGCTGCTGCCGCAAAAATAGCCCGCATGGACTTGTTCAAGAAACATTACGAAAAAATCCTGCTGGGCGGCGTGCTGCTGATCTTGGCGGTGAGTGCGGCTTTGTTGCCGGTGATGATCTCCGGCGAGCGCGACGATTTGCGGACGAAAGCGGAGGCAATCATCAACCTTCTGCCCAAGGCGTTGCCGCCGCTGAATCTTTCCACCCAGGAGGTGACTTTGCGGCAACTAGAGGTTGGCATTCGCGTTGATCTGACGACTTCAAACAAGGTTTTTAATCCGATTCTTTGGCAGAAAATGCCGGATGGCCGCCTCGTCAAAAATCAGACCGGCGATGAAGTGGGGCCGCGGGCTTTGGATGTTACCAAGCAGACGCCGCTTTATTTCATCATCACATTTGATTCCTCATCCACCAATGATACGGGCGTAATGCGCTACGGTTTCGGGGTGGAGGATCAGGCCGCGCTGCAATTACCCAAGCGCAAAAAGAAGCCCTACTACGTTAATGTTGGCGAGAAGAATAGCGCCTTCCAACTCCGCGAAATTCAAGCAGTGGCCGACGGCGGGATGGAATTCATTCTGGAACTCACCGACACGGGTGAGACCGTGCGGCTTTCCAAAGATAAACCCTTTAAACGCGAAGATGGTTACATGGTGGATTTGAAATATGATCCCGAAAATAAAAAATGGGCGAGCCAACGGGTTGGGGGTGCTCTGAATTTTGCCGGCGAAAATTACAATATCGTTGCCATCACCAAGAACGAACTTGTAGTGTTAGCAAAATCGAATCAAAAAAAGACGCCGGTTCCGATCGTGATCGAAGCCACCAAATAATCATCAGCAGCAAGCAACAAAGTCACCCCATGACAAAAGCAGCAGCCTCCTTCGGCATCGTCATTCTACTGGCGGCCACCACCATCGCCCGGGCTCAGGCGCCGGCGGTTGACGATGCAATCAACGTCGCGGTTCGTCGCCAGGCCGACCAGATCACGCTTCACCAAAAACTTATTGACGCCAGCGAGGCAGTGGTGCGGCACGATCTCGTGGGCGCGGCCAAGCTCTACGATCAAGCGGTCGAACTGGCTGTGAAAGTCGGACCTAAAGCCGGTCCCGATGGGAACGAGGCGGTGCAAGGTCTGGTGAACGTGCGGCTCGAATTGGCGGAGCAAGCCCGCAAGCGCGAGGACTACTTGGAGGTTCAGACCCAGTTGGCGCGCATTCTCAAAGTCGCTCCCGAAAACCCGGCCGCGCTCGCGGCCCAAGCCATCAATAATCGGACTCTTGCTGAGCGCCGCGGACTGGACCCTTCACCGGCCGCCTTGGAGCAGGTCGTCGTTGGCAAAAAGGAACAAGTGGATGCGAGCGTCCTCGTGCAAGATGGGCGGGTTCTGTTGGAGGCCGGCAAGTTGGACGAGGCCGAAGCCAAATTGGATGCGGCACTTAAAATTGATCCGTCAAGCCGCAGCGCGTATTACTACAAGCAGATCGTCAAGGAAAACCGTTATCAGATCGCCCAAAACAAGCAGACGCAAGACAGCCGGAAAGCCATGCTCGAAGTGGCTGATGCTTGGGAAAGGCCCACCAAGGGAGTCAAGTTACCCATGCCTAATCCGTATAACGGCACCAACCTCATTTTCACCGGCAAGGGTCGCCAAGCCATTGTCCATAAACTCAATACCATCAGGTTTGACTCCGTGCAGTATCCCGGCTTGCCGCTTAGTGAAGTCATTCGCATCCTAAATGATGAAGCCCGCAAACGTGATCCTGAAAAGAAGGGCATCAATTTCATCATCAATCCGAATGCGCCCGCAGCAGCGGCAGGGCCGGTGGCAATTGATCCAGCGACGGGCCTCCAAGTGGCGGCTCCGCCGACGGAAGCCGTGGATGTGGGGGCTATCAGCATCAAACTCGATCCTCCTTTGATAGATGTTCGTTTGGGGGATGTGCTCAACGCGGTGGAACGGGTGGCGGAAAAGCCGCTGCGGTTTTCAATTGAAGATTATGCGGTGGTGGTTTCGCTGAAAGGCCAGGAGGTTACGCCCCTAGCCATGCGGGTTTTCAACGTTGACCCCAACACCTTCATGCAGGGATTACAGGGCGTTGGCGGTACGAGTTTTGGTGCTATTCAGTCCGGGCAGGGTGGTGGTGGTGGTGGTGG
>JANYBF010000652.1 GCA_025360895.1 Verrucomicrobiota bacterium | reverse complement strand
GAAGTCAGTTTCACGAAGGAGAAATCGCGCGTGGATGTCATGCAAGCGGTGTTGTTCCGGCACTTACGCGAGCATTATCAGCAACGCGACCGGCTGCGGCTCATCGTGGATTACCGGCGGAAATTTCTGGATTCGCTGGTGCGCGGCGGAGAGGAGGAAGCGAAACAGGCGGAAGAAAATTACGAGCAGGCCAAGGCGCAAACTGACAAGGATTTCGAGGAGACGGCCGCTTCCGTAGCGCAGAAGAAACAACTCACCGACGACGAGGAGGCAGAACTGTCGCGGCTGTGGAAAAAGCTGGTGAAGCTGTATCATCCCGACCGTTTCGCGCACGAGCCGGACAAACTGGAGACGTATCACAAGCTGACCGCCGCCATCAACCGGGCGAAGGACGCGGGCGACATCCAGACATTGCGCGAGATCGCGGAAGACCCGCACGGCTTCATTCTGCGCCAAGGCTGGGCGACGCTGGATTTCAGAGACGTGGCGGAACTCGCGCAGTTGCGGCGGCTGCATGAGACCTTGCAACTGGAAATCATTGCGGTGCTCGAATCGCTGAATCGCCTGCGGGAAAGTCCTGATTACGAGCTTTGCCAACTGAGCGAAAAGAAGCCGGGCATGCTGGATGAACTAGCGGCGGAAAGAAGGAAGTTGCTGGAAAGGGAAAGCAGCGAGCTGCAACTCCAAGCCGACAAACTCGCGGAGGAGATCAAGGAGTTGGCGGGAGAGATGAGTTCGCGCATCGTGTAGCAGCCGAGGTCACGAGGCTCTAACTTTCCTTCCGCCCTCCGTCCTCCGACCTCTGAGAATGAGCCTCCTCACGTCGGCTGCTACGGTTGTTACGGATAGCACAGCGCGCCCACTTCATGGCGACTCAATCGTCAGCCACGTTCGGCCGTTGGCGGGAACTTCGACCGGCACGCGAACACAATAGTCCCGATCCAGTTCGTAGCGCTTCGGTTTCCCGTTCTGCTCACGGATTAGTGCGGCATCGGTCAGCCCGCTGTAGTAGAGCGGCAGTTTGACTTCGCGTTTAGCGACAACTGGGAGCGGGTTGTGAATCATCACCAGGGCGCGTTCCTTGAGCTTGGGATTTACGTGGATCAGGTAATCAATGTCGCGACCGTCCGCCCGCCGGCCGTGGATAATATCGCTCTCCAGAATGTCGCGGTGCGCCTTGAACCAGGTCACCCACTTTTTGACGAGTGCCTTGGTTTCGTCGGAATCATAGAGCCGCGGGCCGCGCCAGCAGGCTTGCACCCCCGCCCCAAAGTTGTTGGCCAGATGACCTTCGTACGCGTCCAGGTGTTCGCGCAAAGGTTCGATCGTGGCGGCAGCACCGCCACCTTGATACTCCGTGAGCGGGACAAACATCCAGCCGGCGGTTTGGGGTTTGGTCCAGGTGCCGTCAAAAATGTTTTGCCGCGCGTGAATGAGTTGTTGCGCGCGGGGCAGCGACCAGTTGTCTTCGCGGTAGCCCATCGCCGTCTTGTTGCCCCCGGCGAAGAAATAGTAATCGGGCTGGTTGATATAAATCCCACGCTCACGGCACCAGGTGTAAAGGTCGGCGCTGATCCGCCAGTTCACCCACTGCGAATCCGCCTCGCCGTGATGGCCGGGGTGATTGGTCGAAGCGCAGATGTCGCCGGGATACGGGCCGTCGTGTTCGAGCAGGTCGAGACCCGTCTGTGCCAGGAAGTTGGTGAGCTTGTGCAGATAGTTCGTACCCCACACGCTGCCGAAGCAAGGGGCGTTGCCGAAGGTGGCGCCGCCCGGCTTGCCGGTCTTGGGGTTGATCACATCGTTCGCGTCGTCAATGCGCCGGCTACTGAAGAGCGAATAAGCGCCAACCTCGATGCCCTTGCTGTGCGCGTAGTCCACGTCGGCCTTGACACTGGCGAGGTAGGCCGGAGCTTCCGTCTCCACATCCAGCCCGCTGCCGAAGGTGTAAATAATCATCTCGAAACCAACCTCGGCGCATTGATCCACGGCGCTACGGAAAGATTTCGAGTCCGCGTTCCGAACGTGCATCATCACCGGGCTTTCCGTGGACCACGGCGCCAGCGCGCGATGGGCGTGGCGGATGAACAATCCCTGTCGCTCGCGGTCGGTCGAGTCCTGCACCACGAGCCAGGTGCGAAAGCTGGTGAAGGTCTCGCCGGGCGCCAGCCGCATGCCGGGACCAATTGGCGGCTCGCAAACCAGCAGACACGGGGTCTTCAGGGCATAACTTACTTGAGTCTTGAACTCCGGATCAGCGCGCCACGAAGCGACCTGATTGCCTGTCACCACGTCCATGCCTTTGAACATGTAATCGCTGAGCACCGTGATCGCTGGTGTGCGCCAGGCAATATCAGTTCGCTCATCCACCGCCGCTTCCGCTTCTACAACGGCGAGGCGCTCACTGGCAAAGCGGTCGAGCGTGATGGTGCCCGCGGTGCCGTTGCTCACCGTGAGCCACTTGCCCAGCACGGGCAGGCCATCGTAAAGCTCGTGATGAACCGTGACGGTGATACCGCGCGTGGCTTCGTTCGGGCCGCGGAAATTGAGCGCGAGGGATGCGCCCGGCGGCGGCCATGGCAGATCGGCGCTGTGGCGTTTACGTTTCCACGCGAAGGGCGCGACCGGCTGGCCGGCGGAGAATCCTGCGAATTGAAACGCACCAGGATCATTGGTGAGATTCGCCGTCCATTCCGGGAGCAGGTAGGCGCGATCTGGCTGGCCGCTTAAACCGCCGACCTTGAATTCCTGACCGTCAATCGTGACGGTTGCTTCCGGCTCCACCGCACGGAGCATGGCCGAGCCGGTCATCAGATTGTCCAGACCGACCGTGGTCGCATTGGGGGTTAATTTGAACGTGCGCCGAAGCAGGCCGTTTTGCAGGACGATTTCATCGTTCGTTGCGTCACGGAATACACCCGCCGTAAATGAGCCAGCACCCAGCAGCCAATCTGTTTTTGGCGTCGCTGATACGGGTGGCGGGGCGGGGAGCCGCAGCAGCGCGGAGGATTGGGCGAAGCTAGGCGACGAGCTGAAGCCCAGCAGCACCAACAGAATCGAACGCGTGAAATTCTTGACCTTCATAGTTTGAAACGTGTGTCCACCGATTGTTGATGTTTCATTAACCCCGGTATCGGCGTCAAGGATTCGCGGAGCGCATCAGGATGTGCCCGGTGTCGCGGCCAATTCTCCGCGTGACATTTTGGCGACGGCGACGGCCGGGCGGAGATTCAGTCCTCGGGCAGATGTTTCTCCTTGTTCCAACATTGCTCCGTTGCCACCCTTCAAACCATAGTCAAAAAGTGAATTTTAATCAGACAACATAGGCATGAACAAACCGCAAACCTTGCTGGATCTATTCAGCACCCAGTCTGTCCAAATTTCCCTGCCACTGTTCGTCGCGAACCTGTTGCTGTCCGCATTGCTCGCCTGGGTTCTGGGCCGGGTCTATGTGAAGTTTGGCACCACGCTCTCCAATCGCGAGCAATTCGCCCACAACTTTCTCCTCGTGACCACCACCACGATGCTGATCATTACCATCGTGAAGTCTTCCTTGGCGCTCTCGCTCGGCCTGGTGGGCGCGCTTTCGATCATCCGCTTCCGCGCCGCCATCAAGGAGCCGGAGGAGCTTAGTTACTTGTTCCTCGCCATTTCGGTCGGGCTGGGCTTTGGCGCGGAGCAAACGGTCATCACCAGTCTGGCTTTTTTCGTCATGCTCGCGATTCTGACCGGTCGCCATTGGGTGCGGCGGCGCGAAGCGCGCCCCAACCTCTATCTCACGATCACCTGCCCGGCCCCGACGCCGGTCGGCTTGTCACATATTCTGGCAACGCTCAACTCGCACGCCCCGGCCGCCGGGCTTAAACGCTTTGACCAGACGCCGGAACTGATCGAGGCTTCCTTCCAAGTCCAATTTGAAAGCGTTGCCCGCCTCGCTACCTGCTCGCAGGAACTCCGAAAGTTGGGCGACGGAGTCCGCATCAGTTACCTTGAGCAGAACCACCTCAGCCTCTGAGCATGACCGGGTTCCCGGACAATTACCGCTACGAGCGCAAGTTCGCGATCGTGGACGCTTCCATCGCCGAGGTCGAACAGCACGTCCGGCATCACCCTGCCCTTTTCTTCCCGGAATACGCACCGCGGATCGTCAACAACATCTATCTGGATACACCCGACCTGCGGAACTATCGCCAGAATGTGGACGGTCACAGCCACCGGGCAAAGCTGCGGGCGCGCTGGTATGGCCCGCTCTTTGGGGCCGTGCCGCAGGCGGTCCTCGAACAGAAATGCAAGCGCGGCCACCTGGGAACGAAGCAATCAGCTCGGCTCGCTCCGTTTGAATTTGGGCAACAAGCTTCCGCCCTTGGAGTGCGGCGCTGGCTGGAGACCAGTTCGTTACCAGAAAATCTGCACCACGAAATCCAGTCAGCTGAGCCAACCCTCGTGAATCTCTACCGCCGCCAATATTTCCGCTCGCACAACCGGCAGGTGCGGCTGACGATTGATTCTGCGCTCACGTTCTTTCGCTTCCAGCGCCACGCAAATTCCTTCCTGACCCGGGTCGAAGTGCGCGCGCTCGTCGTTTTGGAATTGAAATACTCCGCCGCGGCGAGCGAGGAAGCCGCCGCGGTTGCCAATCATTTGCCGTTCCGCATGACGCGGATGTCCAAGTACGTCTTCGGACTCAATGCGGTTGGCGGCCAGTGAGGCTCACAGCATGGCTGACCGAAATCACTCCCGCCGCGCCTTGCCCGAGTGGGCTTTCGTGCTCGTTCTCGCCGTCGGTGCGATTGTTTGCCTGATCATGGCGACGCGTGAGCGCCGCAACGCAGCCACCTCGTCCCACCTGTTCATAACCGAATTGGCGGCCGCCAGCCTGGCGGGCATTCCAGACGAAGACGGCGACCATGTCGGCTGGATCGAGATCACGAACTTCGGCGAGGAAACCGCTGCGCTCACCAACTGGTGTCTGACCGATAATTTCCGCAAGCCAGCCCGCTGGCGTTTTCCGGAAATTAACCTCGCACCCGGCCAACGCGTCGTTGTTTTCGCCTCGGGCAAGGATCGCCGCAATCCCACCCGGCCGCTGCATACGAATTTCAAACTCAACAACCACGGCGAATATCTGGCGCTGGTGAAACCGGACGGCCAGACAATCGCCCACGAGTTTCTACCAAAGTATCCACCGCAGCGCGGGGTCGTGAGCTTTGGCCTCCGGGAAGGCCTCGGGCTGGAAGCCGACCACACGGTTGTCCCCGCTGGCGCTTACACATATTTCGCTCAACCAACTCCGGGCACAACCAACACGGGCGAAGTTCGCGGCCTGGTCGCTGGGCTGAAGGCTAGCACCGCCGGATTAATCTCGGACTCGGCGGTCGTGCTCACCCTGGCTACCCGAACACCCGGCGCCTCTATTCTTTATACGACGGATGGATCCGCACCGAGCATGACCAACGGATTTGTGTATCACCGTCCGCTTCGTATCGCCACGACGACGGTGTTGCGAGCGGCAGCGTTTCGTTCCGACTTTGCTCCAACCGAAATCCTTACCCGCACTTTTATTTTCCCGGAACAAGTGGCGCAGCAAACCGGCGCGGGTTTTCCGAAGTTCTGGGGCTTTACGAATGGCCAGCCGGTCGCGGCTTTCTACGACATGGATCGTCGAATCACCGAGGGGGCGGACTACCAGAAAGACCTGCTCGATGGACTGCGCGCACTGCCGAGCCTTTCCATCGTCACGGATCTGGGCAGCTTGTTTGATCCAACGCGCGGTCTCTACGCCAATCCGATGGCGACGGGGCGTGATTGGGAGCGGCCGGCCTCGGCGGAAATGATCTACCCGGACGGACGACCCGGCTTTCAGATCAATTGCGGCCTCCGGATCCAAGGTGGTTGGAACCGACGGCCCGAGGAATGTCCGAAGCATTCCCTCCGGTTGCTCTTCAAAAAGCAGTATGGCGCGGCACACCTCGACTTTCCGTTGTTTGGCTCTGAAGGCGTCCATGAGTTTGAAACCGTTATTCTACGCGGCGGCTGCAACA
>JANYBF010000637.1 GCA_025360895.1 Verrucomicrobiota bacterium | reverse complement strand
GGACTCGCCCGCCAGTGATCCGCCGCGCTACGGTCGCCGGATAAATTGAACAGTTCGAGCGAAGGTCCGCTACCGTCCGCCAGTGCAGGCCACGCAGCGCCGGTGAGGTAAGTGACTTCGAAGATAATGTTGCCGGACGCATCGGCAATCGCGACGCGTTCGCCGCCATTTGACAGTCGTCCGGCATATTCACCGGCAATGGGTAAACCCATGCCGTAGCGATGTTCAAACGCCGCGCGGTTCGGCACCACCAACAGGCGCGCGCCGGGCGCCAACTGGGTGATCGCCGATGTTGTGAAGTTGAAATCAATTCCCGAGACAAAGTGAACGCCATTCAGATCAAAAGGGGCGGTGCCGGGATTGTAGAGCTCGACAAACTTAAACGCGTTCTCGTCCGTGAAGCCAGCGGCGATTTCTTCCACCGACGGGTTGGCCGGGTGATAGTGCAGTTCACTGATGATGAGTTCGGGCGTGCCAACTATGAAGGTGGTTTCGTGGACAGCACTCCACTCCGAGCCATTGAGAACACGCGCTTTGATCAGAGCGCGATCACTCAAGGGAATGGGGCCGTTATAGACCAAGGCGGTGGGAAGTCCGCCGACGATGCGGCGTTGGGCGATCATCAACTCGGCATCAAACAGGAAATCCGAACTATCGGGGGTGATGTTCAAACCCTGAATCGCAAGAACGTTTTCGCCCGGATGCAGCGCCCCCACGAAGGCGCTGACGTCAAATTCACGGAATTGCACGGCGGCCGAATCACTGTTTCCCGCCGTTGCCAAAGAGTTCCATGCCAGCGCCGTCGGCGCATTGGCGGAGGCGACAAGTTGCCCGTTCAGGAAGGCCGCGAAGCCATCATCGAAGCGCACCCGCAGCATCAGGTAGTTGAGCTGATTTGTCGTGGCGACCGTAAACGGAATGCGGACGAAGATGGAGCCGTTTTGGTTGCGCAGGGCGGCATCCACATTGATGCCGATGAACGGTAAATAATCCGGCGTAGTGTCGTAGCCGATACCGCCCTGCCCCGAGGTCCAGCCGGAGTCGTTGAACCCATTGGTCCGCCAAAGCGCGCCAAGGGTGCTGCCGCCGTTGGCCAGCGAGGGAACAAAAACCTTCCGCAGGGTATTAGTCGTCACCGGCGTGCTGCGATTGAGTTCCTCGATTTCGACCGGCGCACGCGGATCGGTCCCGTTGGTGGTGTAATAGATCGTTCCCAACGGCGAACTCATGACGAGGTTGAACCCGGGATTGACCGTCCCGCCCGGATGATTAAAGAGCGGCGCATCCACACGCGGGTAAAGTCCGGCATTGCGAAAGATTTCCAGCACGGCAGCCGAGCGCGCGGGGAAATAATTCGCGAGCAGGTCATTGACCGCCGGCTGCCAATGTTCATCGCGCGTGTAGGGTGCGGTCGCAGTTGATCACCCCACCGGGCGGACTCGCCCACAATTCCTTGGCGCACTGATTCGGCTAGCGCAGCAAAGCGGGCGGCGGGGGGATTGTTGGTGGGGGCCGCCGGATTCCAAGCGGGCGCCGCAGGGTTCACATAGAACGCGCCGCCGTTGAAGAAGTGCCGATAGACGCGGTCGGCAAACTGCATGCGAAACTCGGCGTTGGCTCGCGCGGCGGCGTACGGGCGTGCGACCGCGCTATTGACTCCGGTGTTGTCGGTGCCAACACCCGACAGCGCCGTCTCGGAATCCCACGGGTAGAATTGGAAACCCTCGGTCCCGGTGCGATCGCGCCCCACCCAATAGTTCCGGCCGGGCCAATCACCGTTCCCGATGTAGAAATTCAGGATCATGTAGTCGATCATGTTCGCGACATCGAGCAGCACTTCGTAGGCGGGATTACGTGTGCCGTCCGGGTTGTTCCCCTGCACTCGCTGATAGACCGCGTTGTCGGACCAGTCCGGCGCAATGGTGGCCATCAAGCGGTTCCAGGCGTCGTAATTACCGTCGGGCACCGAGTCCTGATTGATGGCGTCCCAATTGCCCTCAACCCCACCGTGATAACTGGCAGAAAAAACCGCGTCGGGCCTTTCCATGGGATTGTAAAGCCCCCAGTACCGGCCATTGATGTAAAGATGCACGTAGTTCCCATGGGACGCGACCATGCCCATCGCTTGCGCGCTCGTCCAAGCGAACGCATCGCGAATGTAAATCGCGCCACCGCTATTGTAGGGCCACGCATCGTTGCTGTTCGCGCGCAGGATGAAGTTATTGAAATCCTCTGCGGCCTCCAGACCGAACAGCGGATAGTGCAGCCGGCCCTGGCCATATTCTTCCCGGAAGACGACGCGAAAGGACTTCTTCAGTGTCAGGTCAAAGCGGCGGAAAGCGCCACCCTAGATGCGAAAGCCTGCGTTCGCCTGAAAGCCGGTCTGGCCATTGGGGTAGATCAATTCAAGCGAACCGGACCGTTCCCAGGCGTCCCCGCGATTATTCGGAAAGGCATAGATTCCCGCTGAACCGAAAATGTCGTTCACGTCCATGACGATGGACATGGTAGGCAGCGACAGCAGATCGTTGCGCAGGCTGTTCCGGTATTTCCCGCCGAAACTGTCGTTCGTCCCGACGACGCGCGAATCCAGTCCGTAATCCGCCGGCTGCGTGTCCCACAGTGCCGGGAAACCTGCCGCTTCGGTGTTCGCCTGATTCTGGGTAACGATGTCGTCCAGGAAGAGGTAGGTGTGCGTGACGACCTGAGAGGATCGCCAACCGTTGCGGAACGCCACCGCGCGCAACGTGGTCGTCTGTTGGATCGGGATCGGGCCCGCATACTGGAGTCCGTTCGTGAGTCCCGGCGCGGTGCCGTTCGTCGTAAAGCGGATGGTGGCGCCGGCCGTCGCGCAGCTAATGGCGACTTGAACAGGCACCGAATAAAAATCGCGCCCGTGATCAACCGCCGGGTCAGCCACCAAACCGAGATCCACGGCGCCGTTCTGGGTGCCGGGACTCGGCGCCGTCAGGTAGCCGGTTTCCGCCAAAGTCACCTGTGTGTTTTCCAGCCGCAGCCGCATGAGAAAGTCCGGACCATCGGCACGGTCGTTGAGCGCCTGCACCGCGAGCAGGTTGGTACCCGGTACGATGAGATTCGTGAAGCCACTCAGATCAAAACGCTGTTCCCGAAGGGCGTTCGTTCGGCTGCGGTCGGTCAGCGCGGGTGAATTCCAGGCGAGCGTTTGCGGGGCATTGACGCGCGCAACTTCCACTCCATTGAGAAAGGCGACGAAGCCGTCGTCGTAGTAGGCCCACAAAGCCAGCCAGTCCAGCGGCTGATGGGTTGGAACGGTAAACGGCACCCGGAGATAAGCCGACGTTCGCTGTTCGAACATCCGGTCTTCCACGTCGGTGTTGATCAACTCCAGGAAAACCGGTGGTGGCGCGCCCACGTAGCCGAGAAATTCCACTTCGGAAATTTGCACCGCCACAGCCGCCCCGGCGGCGCGCACCGTGGGAAATAACAGGCGGTAATGCAAATACGCCGCAGCGTTCGTAAAGGCGACTTCGACGCTGAAAAAGCGCGCGGTAAAATCCGGAATGCTGCCATGCGCAATTTCAGTAAAGATGCTGCCATCGCGCGAGCCGGACAAAACGAAACTCGTGGGATCCCGATCCGGGGCATCGTTGGCCGAGGTGAAGCGCAGTCCGGTCACCACGCTGTCTCCAGCGGTCGGCGTGACCGTGAATCCGGCGTTCAGCTTGTCGAAGTTGAGATATTTCGTAGCAGACGTGTTATCAATGACGTTCTCGGAAGTCTCGTTGCCCGGGGAATTATTCGAGGTCGGGATAATGGAATCGCCCGCCTGAGTCACGTCTTCCGGTTCGCTCGTAGTATTCGTCTGGCCCGTCTGTGGACGATCGTAGCCCACGCCGAGCGTCACCGGCGTCCAAGTAGAGTCGTTGAATCCGGGTTGCGTCCAGTTCAGGCCCAATTGATCATTGGTGGGGAAAAACATTCGGGCCGCGCCGCTCGGAGACACGAATTGCGCGGTCTGGGTTGACATGGAAACACCATACGAAACGTCGCCGAGTTGACGGGGAAAGGTGGGCGCGAACTCCGTGGTCTTGGTCGTGCCGTCGGGTCGAGTCAGCACCAAGTATTCGCCGTCGCGATCCAGACTGAAATTGGTGTGCAACTCGCCTTGCGGATCGGTGCGGTTCTTGCCGGAGGCAAACACGAGTACGAATCCCTGTCCCGGTATAGTGACATTCGGGAACTGCCATTTCGTCACATTAAGGGGATTGTCGGAAAGATGCCAGCCCGCAAGGGAAGCGGGCGCGCGCTCCGGATTGTAGATTTCAATCCAGTCGCTGAACTCCCCGTCCACATCGCGCACGCCGGAATTATTCGCGGCCACGAATTCGGAAATGACCAGGTTTTGCGACCAGAGTTGCGCTTCAGTCAGGCGGGTGAACAGAAAGACCAAAACAAGCAGACGGAGGCAATGAATCGAGCTGGGGATGAATCCGGCGCGACAACCGCAACCCCACCGGTACCGGGCACGTCCAAAAACTGCCTTTCGGAGTTGAGTCAATGATGGCAATTGGAGTTTCGCTGTGGCGGGTTTCATGACGGCTACTTCCGTTGGTATTTTCGGCTGGCTTGATCCTTGGTCGTTGATTGAGTTTGCCCGGTTGCTGGTCTTGGTTCTCACTTTTCAAGCAAAGATTCATAACAGCAACTGCAAGCGCACGATCGGTTCGTAGCGGGCCAAATTGCAAACTAGATGGATCAGCCCGATGTCACTGCGTTGCGCCGTCACCCAATTTAGAACGGATGTAATCCTAATAACGATCACGCTGCGTCTGCATTGTCGGGTGGGTTCTTATTGGTTGCATTGTAAGCTTCATTCACCGCTGCTTCCAGTTCTTTCTCAAAAACCCAAAACTTCGCCCGATTCCTGAAGGTGTCTGGAAATTGAACTTGGTTTGGCATTGAATGTTTCCTGGCTCTCAGCCGGGGTTGCGCAGCCGCCAGTTACACCAAAGGTTGAAGTTTGAATTGATTCCCGCTTGTGAAAATCGCCTCGCTGAGTTAAAGGTTCAACCTTGAAAGCCCAAGTTTCACACCAGTGCGCGAGCGTGCCAGTCACCAACGGAATGACGGTCCGACTTGCACATAACAGATCGCCCATGATGCCGAACAATTCGAAACAAACGACTTTTACCGGGTCCAACCTGGCTGCACGGTTTATCGTGATCATGCGTGAAGCAAACGGCGGCGAGGCAACGCCCGAATAAAGACGGCCCGCAAGTTTTAACACATTCTTCAACTTCATTAAATTTTACCATGATTCATAAGCACTTCCATCGCGGGTTCGGATCAATTTCAGACGGACACCAACAAACCAAGACAAACCTTGTTTCTCGTAACCTGCTTGAATATACGATGAAAAATCTTTCGTTTCGAATGTTCGCGCCAATGTTGGTCTGGGCGGGCCTGGTTTCGCTCTTGGGTCACAACCTGTCCGCGCAATCGTTGGCACCGGTTGATGTGGGAACGACCGTAAACGGTTTTCAGGACGACTTTGACGGTACCGCGCTCGGGCCGAATTGGGCGGTGCGCGGGGCAAGTGTTTTCGCCGTCAGCAATAACGTCTTGCACGTCACCTCCGCAACGGGTGACCCCAACCATTTGCTGTACGAGTTACCCGGCTACGACAGCACCGTGCAGGAAGTGTTGCTCCGCGTCCGCATCGTGAATTTCGGTTCGGGCGATGGCCTTCGGGGCGGGGCGGCGGTAGGCGTTGATCCGAATTCGACTCAGGGCATCAACTATCATTTCCGCGACAACACTCAAGACGGTCAGGCGGCTTATCACATGAGCTTCCTTGATGATCTTCGCGCGTGGGGGCCGGCCCAAAATTTCGTCTGGCAGGCAAACACCTGGTACTGGCTGCGGCTGCGGCAAGAGCCGGATGCGGCGACGCAAGGCGGCGTCAATGACGTGTTCGCCAAGATCTGGCCGGCCGACGGCACCGTGGCGGAGCCAGCGGGATGGCAGCTTACTTGGGACTACACGCCGGCCATTTCGGTGCGCGCCGGGTACGCGGGCATCGCGGCGAGCATTGCGGGTGGATTGCTCGATTTCGATGTGGATTATGCGCTGATCAAGGCAGCCGGCCTGCCCAGCATTGTGGTGTCGCCGCAGGCGGGGGCACAGATTCCGGCAGGGATCAATCAGCAACCGGCGGGGTTGACGGTGAATGAGCTTGCCCCGGCCAGCTTCACGGCCGGAGCGACTGGCAATCCTGCCCCAACGTTGCAATGGTACCGCAACAATAGTGTGATTCCGGGCGCAACCAACGCCACTTACTCGCTGAGCGCGGCGGCGATGACCAACAACAATGCCACCTTCAAGCTGGTCGCGGCCAATGTCATCAGCAACATCAACTACACCGCCACCAGCAGCAATGCCACGTTGACCGTCGTTGCGGACACCAACCGCCCGGTGTTGCTGGGGGCCCAGTCGCTGGGGCTGAGTCAGGTACAGGTCACTTTATCGGAGCGCATCACGCTGGCCACCGCAACCAATCTGGCAAACTATTCGATCGCTGGCACGAACGGGGCCCTCGCCATTTTCAGTGCCTCCCCCGACAGCTCGCAAAGCAACATCGTACTTAGCGTGGGGGCCATGATTGACGGGGCGGTGTACGTCGTGACCGTAAACAATCTGGCGGACCCGTCGGCCGCCGGGAACATCATCGCACTCAATTCTCAAACCAATTTCCTCGGGAGCGCATATGCACTTCTTGCCGTCGGCAATCCGACGCCCGCCGGCAGCCAGGTCCCGGCGGGAAATGGATTCAACATTGCCGGCGGCGGCGCGGATTTGGGCGGTGTGAGCGATCAGTTTCAATTTAGCTACCAACTCCGCAACGGCGATTTTGATTTCAAGGTGCGCATTGCGTCGTTGAGCCTGGCCGATGCTTGGTCGGAAGCCGGCCTGATCGCCCGGGAAGACCTCACGCCCGGCGCCCGGTCCGCCGCTGCC
>JANYBF010000622.1 GCA_025360895.1 Verrucomicrobiota bacterium | reverse complement strand
GCGGGCGCTCAAAACTCGATAAGTTACATTCTGTTTGACGGACTACACTAGCACCATCCCCGCCACCACCAAATCAACCCTCCCACACGTCATCCACGCCACCCGCCTCCAAAAACATCTTCGCATCCGATCACAACTGAGCCAAAGGAGTCGCCATGAATCCGATCACCCCAAACCGCGAACCCAAACCATCAACCCAACCCCGAAAGGTAGTTACCGGAGGTTCCCTTAATATACAACTCGCCATTTCGCTCAATTCGGTAGAGGAACACATGATACGCATCAATCAGTTCCCCCGTGCGCCGGGCGATTACGCAAAACTTCTGACCGTTCGTCCCAGCTAATTCCGAGCACATTACATAATCGCCTGCCTTGACGCCGACAGGCCCATAGTGCCCCAAATAAGTGAGCACAACCATTCCGATAAAGGACAGCGTCACGAAAACAAGTAACCAAGTGATCGTTGACCTCTTCACCACAAATCAAAAATTAAGAATTAAGCAGGTAAAAGAAACCGCGCGCCGCCGGAAGCCGGTCGAAGCTTTGGCGTGGCTATTTTTCCTTTGGCATTTTGGCTTTGGCACTTTGCGGTGGGCGCGCCAATTCCACGCGCGGGTACTTCGCCCGGTGTTTGGTGGAGGACCCGCGAACTTTTGGGACGGCCGTTGCCAGCGCCATGAATTCAGTCTGGCTGCGCCGCACCGGGTCGCGGTCAGTCCGGGCCGCACGATGATACGTTCCATCGCCGAACAACACCCGCGCCTTGGCGTTGTCCGCCAGCGGCGTGGCGAGGATTTCATTGATGATGCGGTCGCGCAACAGACCGTCCAGGATGGGGAACACGGTTTCGATCCGGCGAAACAGATTGCGCGGCAGCCAGTCGGCACTGCCGACGAACACTTCGGGCTGGCAGGCGTTTTCAAAACAGTAAACCCGCGTGTGTTCCAGAAACCGATCTACAATGCTGCGCACGGTGATGTTTTCGCTCACGCCCGGAACGCCCGGGCGGAGACAACACACGCCGCGCACGATCAAATCAATCTTCACGCCCGCCTGGGAGGCACGATACAGGGCTTCGATGATTTCCTGCTCCGCCAGGGAATTGAGCTTGGCGATGATTCGCGCCGGCGAACCCAACCGCGCATGTTTGGCCTCGCGTTCGATCAGTTCCAGCACCCGCCGGTGCAGATCGAACGGCGCGACGACGAGTTGGCGCATGCCCTGAAACTGGCAGATGCCGGTGAGCAGATTGAACAGGTTGGTCGCGTCCTCGCCGAAATCCGGCCGGCAGGTCAACAACCCAAGGTCGGTATACAGCCGCGCGGTGGTGGGGTTGTAATTGCCCGTCGCCAGGTGGACGTAGCGCCGGATCTCCGCGCCTTCGCGGCGCACCACCAGGGTGATCTTCGCGTGCAGCTTCAAGCCGACGAGGCCGTAAACCACATGCACGCCGTTCTCTTCGAGTCGCCGCGCCCATTGGATGTTGTTTGCCTCATCAAAACGTGCGCGCAATTCCACCACGGCAGTCACCTGCTTGCCGTTTTTCACCGCATCCATCAAAGCGCCGACGATGCGTTCGTCGCCGCCCGTGCGGTAAAGGGTCATCTTGATCGCCAGCACGTCACGGTCCTGCGCTGCGGTGCTTAGAAAGCGCACCACGCTGTCGAAATGTTCGTAGGGATGATGCAGCAAAATGTCCCGTTCGCGGATGGCGGCAAACAAATCTTCCTGCCCGCGCAAGACCAGAGGCTCCGGCGCCACATAAGGGGCATCGCGCAACTCCGGCGAATGATCGCCCTGATACAGCATCATCAGCCGGGTGGGATTGAGCGGGCCGTCGATCAGATAAAGGTCATCCGGGGTCAACCGCAGGGTCTTTAGCAGCGCATCGCGGATGGACGGAGGACAGCGATGATCCACCTCCAACCGCACCGCGTCACCGCGCCGGCGGTTGTGCAACTCGGCTTCGACGGCTTTGAGCAGATTGCTTTCCTCCTCTTCGTCAATATAAAGCTCGCTGTTGCGCGTGACGCGAAACGGCCACCAGCCCAGAATCGTGGTACCCGGAAAAACGTCCGCGAGAAAATGCCCGATCAAGTCACCCAGATACACATAGTCGCGGCGCCCGTCTTGACGGGGCAACTGCACCAACCGCGGGAGGATCGCCGGCAGTTGCACCACGGCCATGTGTTTGTGCGTTTCCCCATTCTTCCGCATCTCCAGCCGCACGATGAGATTGAGCGACTTGTTGAGCAACTGCGGAAACGGATGAGCCGGATCAATGGCCAGCGGCGTCAAGACCGGTCGCACCTGCTGCCAGTAGAACACCTCGAGCCAGGCCTGATCCGCCCGGCCCAACTCCGCCACGGGCAGCAGACGGATGCGCTGCGCGGTCAAGGCCGGCTGCAATTCGTCCCGCCAGCAGGCGGATTGAGCGGCGATCATCTGGCGCACCCGGCGAATGACGGCCCGCAAGGTTTCCGAGGAGGTTAAGCCGTCGAAACTGCGCTCGGCTTGACCGCTTTCGATCTCCTGTTTCAAGCGCGCCACGCGCACCTCAAAAAACTCGTCGAGGTTGGAGCTGACGATGGTGAAAAACTTCAGCCGTTCGAGCAGCGGATTGGAATCGTCCCGCGCCTCGTCGAGGACGCGTTGGTTAAATTCCAACCAACTCAACTCGCGGTTGAGAAAATGCTTGGGACTGAATGCGGTTTCGTTCACTGCACTTGCCATTAGGGGCGCAAGATTGCACCAAGGCGCCGCGTTCCGAAAGTCTGAATAAGTTACGAAGTGGTTACAGGCTATTCACATGCGAACTAGCCAGGGATCCGAATTTAGCGGCAATAGTTGGTGAACCGCAGCAAAACCCCTGTATCAATTGAAGATTAGGCGGGTAAACGACCGCCGATTCTGAACCAGCAGCGGTGAATAACCTGGGGGAAGTGGGTGACGAACCAGCGACCTCCATTCCGGTTTTGACTCTCCTCAACGCCAGTCGAGAGTCATGATGCGCCGCTCAGGAGGGCGGCGCGGCAGCCTCGGAATCGGTCTGCGGTTGGACGGACAAAATCGCCAGTCGCTGTTTCAGCCGATCAATATCCAGGGGCTTGGCAAAAAATTCACACGCTCCGGCAATCTCCGCTGAGTAACGGGTCACGTCGTTGGCCAATACGCTAACCATGATGATAGGTATCTGCCGCGTGGAATTCTGTCGCCGGAGAATTTCGCACAATGTCAACCCATCCAAGTCCGGGAGCAACAAATCCATAAGGATGACATCTGGCGAATGATGCCAGACTTGGTTGAGGGCATCCGTGCCGTTCGTAGCGGATAGCACGATGTAATCCGGCCCCGGCAGGCTATAACGCAGCAACTCGATAAAGTCCAACTCATCATCCACCACCAGAATCTTCTTTGTCATGCCCCATTCTCACGGCCTGAACCCGATGCAACAACGACGAGGACGTGAAGCTTGAGTGACGATTTGATGACAGCCAGACCGATTGTGGATTGTGAAGTTCCCCCGAGCCGGCGGACAGGGGCGGAAGTCATTGGTTGCGGTTAGTTTTTCATGAACTGGGTTTCAAAAGCAACTGGCGATTGATAGCCCAAGGAACTGTGACGGCGGCGTTGGTTGTACCAGCTTTCGATGCCAATAAAGAGTTGGCGTT
>JANYBF010000596.1 GCA_025360895.1 Verrucomicrobiota bacterium | reverse complement strand
CTGGTCGCAGCGCGACCAGCGCCACCTGCAATAAACTGAGCTGCGCCCGATGGCCGATGCGGATGAAACACCAAGCGGGCAGTAGCGACCGGCTCCGGCCTGAATGCCGGACCACTTGTTACTCCGGCCAATTCAGCGTTTGTTTTCCAGCCAGAATACCCAGTTCTCCGTATCCGGCACGGCCGGCGAGGTCCAGGCCGCACCGCCGGTGGCATCCGGAAGTTTCGCGGATTCGCTCGTGCGCGGATTGTAGCGTTCGACCCGGTATTTGCCGGGCGCGAGCGAGACGTTCGCCCGGCCGCCCGCCCGGAGGTAGATCACGTAGCATTCCCCCGGCTTGGCGAGGCACAAGGCCGGTGCGATGGCGGGACCGTTCTCGATGACCGGCAGCGCCTGACTCTCACCGCCAACGAGGTCGGGACGCGGTGCGAGTTTCCACCACGCGAATCGCTCGAAGAAAGCCCGCAGCCAACCATAGCCTTTGAGCATTGTCATTTCCGCGTTCCCGCGACCGGTGATCCAGCCGCCCATCCCGGCGATATTCGCGCGCTCACCCGTGGTTTGGTAACCGCCCGCCATGGTCATTTCCCAAGCCAACCGGACCCGTTCCGCGCCGATGCGCGCCGGCCAGGTCCGCTTGCCGCCCCACGGATACGGATAATGATCCTCATAGCCGTATTCCTCGTTGATGACCGGTAGTGGCCGTCCGGCATCTATCTGAACTTTGCGCGCCTTGAACAGGAAATCGTAGGCCCCATGCTCGTCCCAGCTTTGGAACATCACATAGTCCACCCAAGGTGATTGGCCGAAGGGAAACTTGCCGCTCCCGTGAACACTGGTCAGGTGGTCGTAGGGATCCCACTCCTTCACCAGCGCCCCCATCTTCTCCACCCACGCTTCGTCGCGGCAGAGATGCCATTCGTTGATCAAGTCCCACCAGACATTCGCGAACGCGCCGAAGCGGGCGACACAGTAGCGGTAATAGCGCTGTTCATCCGCGTTGCCCATGTTCGCCTTGCCGAACGGGTCCACGCCCTTGTCCGCCACATCGAGAGCGAAGATCAGGGAGACTTGCACGTCTCGGCTGAGGGCGTGCTTGAGCATCCGCTCGGTTTTGCGGAAGTGATCGAGATTGAAACGCGCGACATCATAGCCCGGATTCTCGATGTCGAGGGGCCGCGCCGCCGGCCAGGGTTCGAGCCGGAATTGAAAGTCATCATTGCTGACGATCATCGGCTCCTTCCAACGCAGGCCGCTAGCCGTGCGCCCGCTCAGGGCGACGCGGATGCGGTTCACCTTGAGCTGCGCGAGGCGGTCAAGGCTCGCGCGGATTACGGCATCGTCCTGGAAACCGAGCAGCCAGTAGGCGGTGGTGGAATTGTAGAAAAAATGTTCGCCGCGGCCGTCGCGCCGGAAGTGCGTGGGATGGTCGGGGTCCACGCCCACGAGCCCCGGACGCTGGCCGGCCCGGGCGGTGAACGCGCCCCGGTGCGTCTCGGTCGTACCCGCGCGCCGGTAGCTCAGGACGTAATCATACCGCCCCGCCTGCATTGGCATGAAGCGAAGGCGAAAGACCGAACCGTCGGCGCTGTCGCAAAAGCCATCCACCTTGAGCGGCGCCCCGTTGGCCCGGCTGAATTCCCCGCGGACTTCCGCCTCGGTGAAAGGATTGCCCGCCGGTGGGTGAGTGATCTTCAGCGTGAATTCGATGTAATCGTAACAATCCACCTGCTTCGCGGACTGGGTGAGGAAGGCGGCGGCCGGAGCCGGAGCGGCACCAAGCAGCCCGAGACAGGCCAGCAAAAAGAGGGAGGCGAGCAGAAGCGCGCCCCGGAGTTTTTGATTCATGAATGAAGGCATGCGTCAGCGTGGTTGGGTTTTGAAAACCGGGCAAGGCTGATCGCCGGTCGGGATCCAAAAAAAAAGCAGGAACCGCCACTCCTGACGGTTCCTGCCAACCTCACAACCCAGTCAACCATACCCAACGCGGCCAAATTTACGAAACTCGCCCTCGGGGCGAAACTACCCGAACGGAGGGGGAAAGATAGGCGGCCAAATCTTGCGGAAAGTAGCGTTCGCCGGCGTGGACGGCGCGGATGGCGCGCAGCAGTTCCTGCAGTTGTGTCGCCTTGGACAGGTAGCCTAAAGCTCCGGCCTGAAGGGCCTGCTGAACATCTTCGTCGCCCACATCAATCGAGAGCATCAACCCGCGCGCATTCGGAAACTCACCCCGCAGGGCCGTCAACGTCTCGACGCCACTCAACCCGGGCAAGCGCCCGTCTAGGATCACCACATCGGGTCGGTGCTCGCGGAACAGTTTGATCGCCAGGTTGCCATTGTCCGCTTCCGCCACCACGCATAGGTCCGGCTCCGCATTGAGCGAACAGGCCAATCCCATGCGGACAAAGAAGTGATCATCCACCACCAGGAGCCGGATCTTTTTAGTTTCGAGACTGGCGCTCACGGGGGAGGTCCAAATTGGAAATGCCTGCTCATCGAAGCCCAGCCTACCGCCCTTTTGAATTGAACGTAACTGCCCGAACGGAGGGGGAAACGGCTCTTAGCCGAATCCATGCAGTAGGAATCGGAGTTTTCATGCGGAAGCAGGTGTGAGGAGGGGATGGTTTTCTACTGCATTGCAGTTGGGATAAGGACTCAAAATCTTTTCCCACAACCGCCGCCACCACGCCCGTTCGCGT
>JANYBF010000583.1 GCA_025360895.1 Verrucomicrobiota bacterium | reverse complement strand
GTCAACCGCCGAACGGTTTCGAGATTGTGATTGAAAATGTGCGGGTTGGCCGCGAGGACGGCATCAATCGCCGTGTCATCATCCAGAAAATCGGGCGTGAGTACTTCAATGGCGATGCCGGGATTCAAAGCGCGCACCGCTTCGATGGTTTGCCGGAAATGTTCCGCCCCGCCGTCTTTCAAATCATCGCGTGCCACCGCCGTGATGACGACGTGCTTCAGCCCCATCCGACGCGTGGCCTCGGCAACCCGTGCGGGTTCGTCCGCTTCCAGCGCCAGCGGTTTGGCTGTGCTGACCGCACAAAAGCCGCATGCCCGCGTGCAGCGGTCACCCGCGATCATGAACGTGGCCGTGCCTTTGCTCCAACATTCCCAATGGTTCGGACACTTGGCACTTTCGCAGACGGTGTGGAGTTTGAGTTCGTCCAGCAGCGAACGTGTGCGCGCAAAGGTGTCTGCGGTGGGCAGCTTGATCCGCAGCCATTCCGGCAGACGCGGGCGCGAGGTTGGTTCTGTGGCAATCATTTTTTCGGCCGACTCAACTTATTCCAAAACTTTTCCAACTCTTCCGGTCCGAAGTCAGCAAGGATTTCTCCGTTCACGTCAATCACCGGCGCAAGCTCCTGCCCGGACAACCTAACCATCTCATCGAATGCGTCGTCATTGGCGATCACGTCAATGGTTTCGTATTCGACGTCGTGATCATCCAACCAGCGGCTGGCTTTGTGACACCAGCCGCAATAAGGTTTGATGAAGAGGCGGATTTTCATCTAAAGCTCATACGCATTGATAACTTCTTCTCCGTCGATTGGAATAGAAACTGCACTGAATACGTTGCCGCACACCTTGCACGTAATCTTATCCGGAACTTTGTCCAAACTCCCCTCGCGCTGCACTGCACTAGACAAAAGCTCGTCGAGTGTCTTGCCTTGATAATGGGCTCTCTCAAGATCAAGTCGAAAAAAAGCCCCTGTGCGCGTTCCGACGTAAGTCATGAAATTGCCGCCAAGGCCACCCGGCTCAAACATTTTGAATTCCGTTGGCAAACTGCACCTCGGACAATTTGCATGGCATAGTGAAATTGGCAGGCGGACTGGTCTCATTAAATTCACCCGCCAGTCTGCGCTTTGTAATTCTCCGGTGTGAGAAGCGAGCTGAGTTCCGCCGCGTTACTCAATTTGATTTTGTAAAACCAACCGCCGCCAAACGGCTCCCGATTCACCAAGGCTGGATCATCCACCACGGTTTTGTTTACTTCAATTACTTCGCCACTGACGGGTGAATAGATATCGCTGGCAGTTTTGACAGATTCCACCACGGCGCAAGTTTCGCCTTCCTTCAGTTTCCGCCCAACTTCCGGCAATTCTACGAACACGATGTCGGTCAACTCATGCTGCGCGTGATCGGTAATGCCGACCACCGCTGAATCGCCACTGACACGCACCCACTCATGGGACTTCGCGTATTTCAAATCGGTTGGAACATTGCTCATAGGTAGTTTCCTGAACTGCAGGTGAAGTCTAACGGGATTTCCGGGGTTTGAAAATGTTTTTCCTTCCGCGCCGCGGCGTCGTGAAATGACACCAGTCAGCAGCGCCAACCAGAACCAAGCAGCTTCAATTCGTCCGCTTCAGGGTTACCAGCCAAGCGGCGGTGTTGGCTGACTCGCCACCGAAAACGAGGATTTCACCCTTCGGCAAGGGCTGCGTCTGTTTGGTGCAGACATCGCCCTTCTTGCCGCACAACAAGACAGCAACCCGCTCGTTATCCAACAGCCTGACCTCGATGGAAGACTTCTCGCTCATCACCACCCGGTTGGTGCCACCGCCCGCCACGGTGAACGACTTACGGTTTATTTCAAAATAATTTTCCCACTTCAAGGGCAGTTTTTGAAGCCGCTGCCTTATTTCGGCTTCCACTTCCTTGTGTTTTGGGTCGGGAGAATTCTTATCATTGGTGGCCCAAATAAGCTGGGCTTCAAATTTAGCATCCTCCGCCTGAACCCCTCCATCGCCCAGTGCGAGCAGAGGAAGCACGAGTCCCAGCCAGCCAAATCGAAATTTCGCCATGAAAGTAGGTCTCATTCCCAATCGAGTGTAGCGGCTGGACTGTTTTCGGCAAACTCCTTTTCCGCTGGATAGGACAACCAGACCAGCGTCGTGCC